>CAVVGU010000002.1:0-178915 GCA_963747875.1 uncultured Solirubrobacterales bacterium | reverse complement strand
GCGTGGCGTGTCCCTGGCCGGGGACCGATGTGGCGAGCAGGCTGAGGGCGAAGCCTTCCCGTGCTCTATTCAGCACCGCCTCGAACTCCGTGTCGGTGAGGCCCATGTTGCTCGGTCCCAGGTGGCTGCAGATCACGCCATCCCACGCCGCCCATAGGAACCTCGCGGTGCTCTCAGCGTCCACGGGTCGTCCGATACCTTCGTCGATCATTGTTTGGATCTCGCCCGCCATGCGCTTGGTCTCATCCTTGATGCGCTGCGCCACCCTGGTGCTCGCCGTCGGTGTTAGCTCCGCTCCGGGGCGGTCCGGTGGCGGGAAGCGAAACAGCTGGAAGTAGCCCGGATGCTCGCGCGCGAAGCGTAGGTAGCCCTCGGCCAGGCCGAGCAGCCGTTCAGCGGGGAGGTTGCCCGCGTAAAAGCCCTCGTCGCAGTATTTCTTGTCCAGTTCCAGCGCCCGCTCGATCAGGGCTCCGTACACGCCCTCCTTGCTGGCGAAGTGGGCGTAGATCGAGCCGACTGCCACGTCGGCCTCCGCGGCCAGATCCTCCATTGTCGTGGCTGAGTACCCGCGGCTGATGAACAGTCGCTCACCGGCGTCCCTGATCGCGGTCGCGGTGCGCGCCTTACGGCGTTCCGCGCGCGAGCCCTCGCGATTCTTTGCCTTGCCGGATGCCTGGTCGGCGGGGGTCATTTGCAATATTCTAGCATTAGTGTAATCTAATTCTAGTTCTGTAATCTGACTCCAGGAGGGCGAGCCTTGGGCACTTGGGCTACCGCCGCAACCCCCCCTTGACTTCGTAATGGTTTCGATATAAGGTTCGTAACAACTTCGTAAGTCCTTTGGAAAGGCCGCCAGATGTCGTCGAACACTCATCGCTACCGTGAGCTCCTGCTGGTTCTGCTGGCACTCTGCGCGAAGCGTCCTGTGGGCCGCGGCGATCTCGCGGCTGGGCTCACGCGCCGTGCGGGCCGCGACTATCGGCCCTCGCCGGAGCGGGTCGAGTACGCGATCGGGGCGCTGGTGGCTGAGGGCTTGATTGAGAGCGAGGCGCGCGACGGCGAAGTCTCCTATAGGACGACAGCATCCGGGGTCAAGGCCTTGGATGAGCGCGCCGAGACGCGGATCGACACCTTCCTGTTCACCGATGTGGTCGAGTCGACAGCGTTGCTCGATCGTCTCGGCGACCACATCGCTCACGCCTTTCGCCGCCGGCATTTTGCGCTGCTGCGCACGGCGATCGGAGAGCACGCCGGCACCGAGGTCAAGAGCCTTGGCGACGGGTTGATGGTGACATTCACCGACGCGCGCGCGGCCGTCGCGTGCGCTGTGGCGATGCAGCGCGCGGTGGCGGTCTGCGGGGATCCGATGACCTTGCGGATCGGGATCGACATGGGTGAGGCCGTGCGCGAGCAGGACGACTTCTTCGGCAGACCGGTGATCGTCGCGCGACGACTCTGTGACGTGGCGCAGGGCGGGCAGGTAGTCGTGTCCGAGACCGTGCGCAGGCTCGCCTGTTCCCCGAGTACTCATGCATTCGAGCCTCTCGGTGCGCTCGCGCTAAAGGGGCTCAACGATCCGGTGAGCGCTACCGCGCTGCGCTCCGCAGCGGCCCCATCAACGGTGCGAGGCTCACTGTCAAACGAGCAGCAGTGGCGAGAGCACGCCAAACAATCCGCCGCTGGGACGATCGGCGTAGCGGTGGTCTAGGGAGCGGTTGCGTTGCCCAGGAGATTCTTCCGACACGGCGAGCTCCCGCTCGTGCTGCTCGCGCTGCTCGCCGAGCGCCCGCGGCACGGCTACGAGATCATGGCCGAGCTGAAGCGTCTCTTCGGCCCCCGCTACCGGCCCTCGCCCGGCAGCGTCTACCCCGCGATCGAGGCGCTCGATGCCGAGGGGCTGATCGACGGTCAGACCCACGACGGTAAGACCACGTATCGCGTAACCCCAGCGGGCGAGCAAGCGATCGGGGCACGCCGTGACGTGCTTGCAGCGCTCGAAGTTCGCACCGGCGCGCGGCTTGGCGACGCGGACTCGATCGAACCGCTGCTGGACCGCTTCAGAGCGCGGCTTGCGCCGCTCTCGGGGCGAGTGGACCCACAAGCCGTAGCGGCCGTCCTGCAACGAGCGGCGGCCGACATAGAGAGTCTCGATGGGCTCCCAACAACCAAGGAGACAAACTGATGACCGATGCATTCGAGCGCGCCGCCGAGCGCGCGGAAACCCAGTCCCGACAGCGCCGACGCGAGCGCTGGGCGCACGGCCATCGAAAGGGATTCCGGATCCACGCAACGGTGTTCGTCGCCGTCGAGATCCTGATCCTCGCGGTGTGGGTACTGCAGTGGCAGCTGGGAGGAACGGCATACCCCTGGTTCATCTATCCGCTGCTCGGGTGGGGCGTCGGGCTCGCCGCGCACTACGCCGCGGTTCACGACAGCTTCATGGACGGACAACGCTCGCCATGAGCGTCCAAGCGCGGAAACCGCCCCATAAGAAACAGCAACCAAAAAGACAGGAGTCAAAGATGGGTCAGAGATCAGCAGCCATTGACCGTGACGCACCGTCCATCCCACTCGCCGATCCCGGGCTACGACTGGCAACCGCAGAGGACATCGAACGCCTGAAGGCGGTGATGGCAGAGGCTTTCATCGAAGACCCGATCTACAGCTGGCTGATGCCCGAGGACAGCAAGCGACCGGCACGCCTGCGTCGCTACTTCGCGATCGAGCTTCGCCACCTCGGGCTGGCACGCGGGCGCGTATGGACGAGCAGCAACCTCACCGGCGCCGCGCTGAGCCTGCCGCCCGGCGCATGGCGCTCGCCACTGCACATCACCCTGCTGGAGGGCAGCGCCTTCGGCGCCCACCTGGACCGGGCAGCGAGGATGGGGGGCGCGATGGAGTGGCGCCACATGCGTCACCCGCTGCGCCAGCCGCACTACTACATCCGTGACGTCGGCGTGCTCCCCGACATGCAGGGCCAGGGTCTCGGTAGCGCACTGATGCGCCCAACGCTCGAGCGCTGCGACCGGGAGGGCCTGCCCGCCTACATCGAGGCCTCCAGCGAGCGCAACGCCGCTCTCTACGAACGCCTCGGCTTCCAGCTCATTCGCGAGCTGCGCGTTGGGAGCAGCCCCCCGCTGCGGCTCATGCTCCGCCCCTCCATGCCCAGCGGCGAGCAGCGATGATCAGCGTCGACACCAAGGCGGTACTCCTCGCGGACGCCGTGATGTTCCTTGTAGCGCTGCCCTTGGGCGTATGGAAGTACAGCCAGATCGCGAGCACCGAGGATCACACCTCACACATCTACGTGGATATCGCGCACCGCGCGGCGCTGCTCTACAGCTTCGCGCTGCTGCTGATCGCGACGTTCGTACAGCTGAGCGGCTTCAGCGAGCTCGTGAACCTGTTGGCTGCTGGCACGATGACGTTCTACTTCTTTACGGCGGTAGCGACCTACTCCCTCCATGGCTGGCGAGAAGACACCGAGAACCAGTACCGCGACCCCGTCAAAGGAACACATCTCTTCATGGTCGCCCTGATCATTGGAGAGATCGGCGGATGGCTAGTTCTGACAGCAGGATTCATCGACAAGCAGATCTTCTGAGCGCCGGCTCGATCACCGAACCCGTTGCCAGCGAGCACACCGCGCAGTACATCGCCTTCGAGCAGGCCGTTCTCCTTGCGGATGGCTGGCTTGTCCTAACAGCACTCGCGACGGCTATGCACAGCTGTGGCGTCGCCCGGCCAAACGCCCTGATGTAGCCAGCAGCTCGTGGTCTCGCGCGCGATCTCGGGGATGCACATCCGCTAGCGGCAACCGGCGGCCCGCCCACAGCGCGGGCCTGACGACTTCGCCTGAGCGTACCCGGCGGTGGCTGAGGCCACCCGTGGGCTGTGTTATTTCTGTGATTGGGTTGCCGGCTGGGCAGGCGAGCGCTAGGGTACCCGGCAATGCCGATGATCCGGAACTCATCGATCGGATCGAACATTGGCTCGGATCTGGATTCCGTGGCCATGAGGCGCGCGGCGCGGGCGATCGGCCTGCGGATCGGGCTTGGAGGCATACCCACGCCCGGTGCGGCCCGGCGGACGCCGCGGATCGCTCTCGTGGACGGGCCCGTGTCCGAGTCGTGCCCCGCCCTCGCGCGCGCGTCACTGGAGTGGGCCGCCGTGGGCGAGGACGCCGATGTTGCCCCGGCTGCGAGCGATCACGCGACGCTGATTGCGTCCGTGCTGGCCGGAACCGGGGAGGGGTTGCTGGGACTCTGTCCCGACGCCGCTCTGATCAGCATTCCAGCGGTGAGCGCCGGCCTGCTGGGGACGGAGGACCCCGCCAGGGTCGCAGGGCGGCTCGAGCGTGCGATCGATCAGGCGCTCGCCCTGCGCGCCGATGTGATCGTGCTGGGCATCGAGCTCGTCGGCGGACCGCGCTCGCTGGCGGTGCGGGTCGCCAGGGCGATCGACCTGGCGGCCGGGCGGGGTGTGCGCGTGGTGCTGCCCGCGGGCAATGGGGGTCTCCTGAACACACCCATAGAAGCGAATGGCGCAGTACCTGCGGTGCCGGCGGACAAAGATGGCAGGCCACTGCGGCAGGCGACCCTCAGCCCCGGTATCGGCGCCCGTGGGCTCCTTGCGCCCGGGGCGGCGATTCCGGCAATGACGCCGAGCGGGGCGCTCACGCTGCAAGCCGGCTCGAGCTTCGCGGCGGCGGTGGTCGCAGGGGCATTTAGTCGGATCCTCCGACAAGTTCAACATACTCCAGCAAGTATGATATGGTGGGCGCTCGGCGGCGGGGGGACCGCTCGCCGGAAGTCACTTGTTCCTCCCGCGCTTGATGTGGCAAAAGCATTTCAATTACTCGTTGACTCCTACTAGAAGGCGGGTCGGCTCATGGATCTGACGATGGAGGGCGCATCCGAGACGGAGGAGGAGATTGCCGCGGGCCCAATTGGCACCGCGCCGCCGGCGAGTCCTCACGAGGCGTGCTGCGCGGACTGCGCGGCCCGCGATGCGGCTCAGGCTGAGGAGTTCGTATACGTGCTCGGCAAAGTGGATGTGCGCTTTCCGAGCCTCGGAATCGAGCGCGAGTTCGAGCAGCGCGCCCGGCGCCTACCGGCGAAGGTCCGCGAGGGATCTCGTCGCGCCGTGATCCGTCGCACGCTCGAAGAGAGCCCGCATCTGGCGGCTCATGTCTGCTATCTACTGCTGGTGGGAGGTCTGCCGGCGTATGTGTTGGGACCGACGAGTCCCAGTACGCGTGACGCGCTGTTCGAGGCGCTCGAGCAGGCGGACCGAGCGGACCACTCCACCCTCGTGATCGGCCGCCGTGGACCGCTCGCCCCGCCAAACGTTTGCGCCGGGGTCCTTGCCCCCCTCGTCGCGTGCAGCCAGGTCTGGACGTTCTCCCTCGCGGAACGGACCGCGGAGCTAGTCGGCTACCTCCCGGACAAGGCCCCCGCAGCGAAGGCGGCCAAGCTCGAGCAGGTGGCGCGCGAGATCTTCGACCAGGTGGCCACGAGCACCGAGAATCTCGGCGCGACCGACGCCCATCGCGCGTTGAACTATGTGCTGCTCCAGAATCCCGGTCTCTTCATCGCGGTGGCCGAGCGGTCTGGAAGCCACGTGCTGGATCGCATCGAGACGCGTCACGTCCACGGTCTGGGGACACGGCAGCTGGTCGCCGTCATCCTGACATTCGTGGACCTGAAGACCGGCGTGCCGGAGCGCCTCTTCTGTCGCGTGGATATCACCGAGCAGTGGCCCTTCCTGGCCGACGCACCGGATGGGCGGCGTGCGCCACTGGGGATGCTGCCGTTCGTGGACAACTCGGTGATCGAGATTGGCTACTAGAGCGGTCTCCACGCCCACAGGGGCAGCGGGCCACCTCATGGCGTCGGCCGCGAGCACCGTCGAGTACAGCGTGGATGGCGATCTTGATCGGATGGGTGTGATGGTCGGCGGCGGTCCCGAGCTGCTCGACGTGGCCCTGCGCGTGAGCCGCGAGCAGACCTTCGCCGGAGACTGGAGCCTCGCCGTGCAGCGGCTCTGCGGGATTGTGGGTCCCGACGCGCTGCTCTTGCGCTGCGACTGGACCGCCGCGCGGGTGACGACGCTGACGCTGTACGCGAGGTTCCCCCAGGAACCGGACGACGACCGATTTCAAGCCGTCGCGCACGAGGCGCTGGCGGGAGGTTGGACAGGCCCAGCGGTGCAGCCGGTCTCCCGCGTGCTCGGCGTTCATGGCCCGCGTGGCATTGCGATGCGAGCCGACGAGACCGGGCGGGTGCGGTTGGCGAGCTACTTCCAGAGCACCATGCCCGCCTATGAACTGCCCCGCCGTCTGGCCACCGACCTCGCGCTGGCCTGCGGCTTCAAGGAGCGGGCGGGCGAGGACCTCTCCAGCGAGCTGGCCGGTGCGTTCGGGCCTGGCGCAGTGGGGGTTGTTGGCCTGAATCCTGGCGCGGACGGCGTTGCCTCGGCGTTGAAGCTGAATCCCGCGAACGTGCCCCTCGAGCGGGCCTTCGCGCTGTTGCGTGCGCGGGGGGCGCCGGACTCCGCGATCGCCCGGATCGCGGGTCTCGCGGGCGCACTGCGGGCGCGACTGCTCAGCTATCTGGGGATGAGCTTCGGCGCGGGCGGGTTCGCGGGCTGGCGCGCGTATCTGACGGTCAGCCTTGGCGCGATGCCCCGCCCTTCGCGCCCTCGTCTCACCTTCGAGCCGGCAGCGATTCCATCGCTGCGATGTCCACACTACTAGGAGGAAGCCATGTTTCCGGGATTTGCCCCGCCCGAGCCATCCACCGACACTCCATCCACACCGGCCACCACAGCTCGCTCGCGCGGGCAGGCGGAGAGCCCCTCCGGTCCGTTGGTGCGACTTGCCGGATTGTGGGAAACGCCGTCCCCGACGAAGTGTCGATTTTCGCACACCGACACGTTCTGCACTCTCGCAGTGATGTGGTGCAAGGATGTCTTCATTTGCCAGGGCGATAGGGAAGAAAGCCGCACGCCGTATCCGTGTGGCGTGTGCATCGGCGTGAGCACGCCCGCAGATTGGTAGGCGGGTGTGCTCGGTTCCCACCGCGATTCTCTCGTGCGGTGCGTGTGAGTACGCCTGAAGAATCGTAGGTGCATGTGCCCTGGGCCGCGTACAGGAGGGCCGTCGAACACACGCGGCGCTCCGCCACGTCATATCTGCTGGAAAGTCAGTCCCGGGACGGGTTTTGGCGTGAGTATCACCAGCTCCCCCCGGGACCCAGCGAGGCGTGGACCACGGCCGTGGTGGGCTGGTGCCTCGCGCCCATGGGGGCCGCCCCCGAGGTCGCACGTGCGCGCGAGCGGGCGGCGTCCGCGGTATGGGGCGCGCGTACGCCCAATGGCTGGGGGTACAACCGGATGGCGGCCTGCGACGCGGACAGCACGGCCTGGGCGATTCGGTTCCTGGCCACCACGACGGTGCGGGCGTCCGGGCCCGCCGCCGTGGCGATCCTCTCGAGGTTCCTCGATGCGGCCGGCCACGCGCACACCTTCATCGAATCGGGCCATGACGGAGACTGGGGGGCGGCGCACGACGATGTGACGGCTTGTGTTGGGCTCGCCCTGCGCTCCGCTCACGCCCCCGCCGCCGTTACAGAACGGCCCGCACGTGCCCTCGGGCTGCGGATGCGTACGGGCGGCCCCACGACCTACTGGTGGCGTACGGATGCTTACGCTCCGATCTGGACCGCGATGCTCCTGCGCCGCGCAGGCTCAGTCCCGCGGGTCACGCGGAGCGGGCACCCGGCTCTCCTGCCGGCGCGGACGGGCACGACCTTCGAGGTTGCGCACCGCCTGATCGGGGCGACCCTGGCCGGCGATGCCGAGAGCGTCGCGGAGCTCGCCGACGAGCTCCTGGAACGCGCGCGGGACGGGAGGTGGGGGGGATCGGCGGAGTTGCTCGTGCCCGCCAAGGATGCCACGTGCCCCTCCCTGGCGCCCGGGGCCCACGAGGATGCGCGGGGGCTCATAACGACCGCGCTGGCGAGCTATGCGCTCTCGCGCGGCCTCAGGTGCGGCGCACTGTGACTGGCGAGAGCGGTGTGTGCCTGGCGGAGCGGTGTGTGCGGGAGCCGTGCCCCTGAGCGCGTGCCCTCGAGCGGTGTGCCCTCGAGCGGTGTGCCCTCGAGCGGTGTGCCCTCGAGCGGTGTGCCCTCGAGCGGTGTGCCCTCGAGCGGTGTGCCCTCGAGCGGTGTGCCCTCGAGCGGTGTGCCCTCGAGCGGTGTGCCCTCGAGCGGTGTGCACTATCGCTTCTACCACGCCTGCGGAACGCCGCAGTGCGGGCACTCCACGGTAGTGCTCACCGAGGCCGCAAACAGGTAGCCGCATTCGCACGCATACGTGGCCAGGTCACTGGGGCCGCCCGCGTCGCGTGCCCGCCGGGATGCGATGTCCGGCTGGCATGCGGTGTCCGGCTGGCATGCGGTGTCCGGCTGGGATGCGATGTCGTTTTGCCGTGCCGTGTCGAGTCGGACGAGTGTGTCGTGCCGCGAGGTGTTGGCGACGGAGGTGTTGGCGACGGTGTCGTATCGCTGGGGGCTATCGAGCTGGGCGACGGTGTCGTGTGGCGGGGTGTCGAGCTGGGCGACGGCGTCGGTCGCTTCCGTCGTCGCCGAGCGGCGCCCGCTCCGTGCGCGACGCGCGTGGCGGCGTTCGGCGATCGGATGTAGGAGGCTCCCTCTCATAGCTCTCTACCAATAAAGACTCCCGCCATGCCCCAAGGTTTCGCTATACCCCGGCGATTCCCTCGCGGGAGCTCACGATTGGCAGCTGCTGCGTGATGCCGGGGCCGCAGGCCTGTGGTCCCTGCGTGGACGAAAACGTCCCAACCGGCGATGCCCCCGCGGGGGTTTGAGATACTTGGCCGCGACATGAACCCCGAGCGCAAGCGCACCGTGCGGCTGGTGGTGGCCCTCAGCGCCGCTGTAGTGTTGGCGAGCGCCCTGATCTACACCAGCTTCAACGCCGACAGTCCAGCCCTCACGCCCAGCCAGCTCGTGCACGAGGCCCAGCCCGGGCGCAGCTACCAGCTCACCGGGACCGTCGTACCGGGCTCCGTGCATCACGAAGGGGGCGTGCTCGACTTCAAGGTGGCCGACCGCGCGGGCGCCACCGTCGCGGTCCCCGTGGCCTACACGGGGATCGTCCCCGACCCCTTCAAAGAAGGGCGCGAGATCATCGTCACGGTGGAGAAGCAGGGTGCCTCCTACACCGGCGAACGGAACTCCCTGATCACCAAGTGCCCCTCCAAGTACAAGGTCGCCCCGCCCTCCGAGAAGCAGAACGCCTAGGCCGGGGCTGATGGCTCGCTTCGGACACGGCTTCGCACATCGCTTGACCTTGTCGCAGACGAGGAACGGGTAGGCCGGGGCTGATGGTTCGCTTCGGACACGGCTTCGCACATCGCTTGACCTTGTCGCAGACGAGGAACGGGTAGGCCGGGGCTGATGGTTCGCTTCGGACACGGCTTCGCACATCGCTTGACCTTGTCGCAGACGAGGAACGGGTAGGCCGGGGCTGATGGCTCGCTTCGGACACGGCTTCGCACATCGCTTGACCTTGTCGCAGACGAGGAACGGGTAGGCCGGGGCTGATGGTTCGCTTCGGACACGGCTTCGCACATCGCTTGACCTTGTCGCAGACGAGGAACGGGTAGGCCGGGGCTGATGGCGCTCTTCGGAGAGGTGTGCCTGGCACTCGCGCTGGTGGTCTGCGCGTATGGCATCGGGGTCTCGATCCACGGCGCCCGTAGCGGCCGCGCTGAGTTCTCGCTCGCGGGGCGCCGCTCGGTGTACGCGCTCGCGGGGCTGCTCACGGTGGGGGTGATCATCCTGGAGATCGCCTTCGTGGGCAACGACTTCGCCTTCAACACCGTCGCCGACACCTCCTCCCGCACCACCCCCCTGCTGTACCGCATGGCCGCCCTGTGGTCCTCCCAGGAAGGCTCCCTGCTGCTGTGGGCGTGGCTGCTCTCGCTGTGGTCGAGCCTCGTGCTGTTCCTCACCCGCCGGCGCCTGCGCGAGGTGGCCTCCTACGCCACCGCGATCCTGCTCGGCTTTGGGGGGTTCTTTGTCGGGCTGATGGTGTTCTACGCCAACCCCTTCACCACCACCAGCCCTGCTCCCCCCGAAGGCTCGGGGCTCGACCCGCTGCTGCGCTTCCCCACGATGATGATCCACCCCCCGATCCTCTACTCGGGGTACACCCTCTGCACGATCCCCCTCGCCTTCGGCATGGGCGCCCTGATCGCGCGCAGGGTCGACGGCGAATGGATCGCGGTGGTGCGCCGCTTCGCGCTGGCCGCCTGGCTGTTCCTCGGCGTCGGCATCCTGCTCGGTGCGCGCTGGTCCTACTCGGAGCTCGGCTGGGGCGGCTACTGGGGCTGGGACGCCGTCGAGAACGCCTCCCTGATGCCGTGGCTCACGGGCACCGCCTTCCTGCACTCGCTCATGATTCAGGAGCGCCGCGGGATGTTGAAGGTGTGGAACGTCTCGCTCGTCCTGGCCACCGGCACGCTGGCGATCATGGGCACGTTCCTCGTCCGTAGCGGGATCCTCGACTCGATCCACGCCTTCGGCGGGGCGACCCTCGGCGTTCCCTTCCTGGTGCTGATCTCCGTGTTGATCGCCGGCTCGATCTACCTCGTGAGCTCCCGCCGGGAGATGCTGCGCAGCGAGCACCGCCTCGACTCGCTGCTCTCTCGGGAGGCGATCTTCCTGTTCAACAACCTCGTGCTCGTCGGCCTCTGCTTCGTGATCTTCTGGGGCACCTGGTTTCCGCTCATCTCCGAAGCGCTCACCGGCCAGGCCGCCTCCGTGGGCGCCCCCTGGTTTGACCGCTACACCGTCCCCCTCGCCCTGATCCTCGTGCTGCTCTCCGGGATCGGGCCCGTGATCGCCTGGCGCCGGGCGACGCCCCGGGGGGTGCGCCGGAATCTAGTCGTGCCGCTCGCCACCGGCCTGCTCACGCTCGGTGTTCTAGAGATCGCCGGTGTCACGCAGAAGCCCCTCGCCCTTGTCATGTTCTGCTGCGCCGCCTTCGTGTTCGGCTCTGTCGGCCAGGAGCTCTGGCGCGGAACCCGCGTACGTCACGCCGCCTCCGGGGAGGCCCCCCCGCTGGCGCTGCTTGCCCTGATCCGCCGCAACCGCCGGCGCTACGGGGGCTACATCGTGCACATCGGAATCGCCGTCCTGTTCGTGGGGGTCGCCGCATCATCCTCCTTCCAGCACGTCTCCCAGGTCTCCCTCTCGCCCGGACAGACCACCCACGTGGGCTCCTACACCGTTCACTACGTGCGCCCCACCGCCGCTCTGACCCCCCGCTACGACACCGCCCACACCGGCGCCACCCTTACCCTCGGCGCCGTCCTGCGCGTCACCAAGGGCGGACGCTACGTCGCCACTCTGAACCCCAGCGAGGGGTTCTACGAATCCCAGGAACTCTCAGAAGGCTCCGTGAGCCACCTGATCGGGGGCCAGCCGGTCAGCCACGTGAGCATGGACGCCGGCTTGACTCGCGACGTGTGGAGCGCGGTCGCCCCTGAAATCGAAACACCCCGGCTGAAGCGCATCATGAAGATCGCCAACGCGACGATCCCCGCGACCCGCCCCGACGAGGGTCTCTTCGCGATCGATGTGCTCGCCCACGAATACATCAAGCACACCCCCCCCGCCCAGTTTCGCCTGCTGGTCAGCCCCCTGATCATGTGGATTTGGATTGGTGGTGCGATCGTCGCCTGCGGAGGGCTGCTCGCCCTCTCGCCCGCGCCCGGCGCGCTGCGTCGCCGTGCGGACGCGCGGGCCCGCAGCCGGCGCATCGCCGCGCGGCGGGGCTGGGGTCTCGGGCCTGCCGCGGGGGCTGCCTCCACCGGCTCGGCCGCAGCGGCATCCGTGGATCTCGCCGGCGCCGATGTACTCGCGCGGACCTCCGCCGAGCTTGGGTCTTTGGAGATCGCGCGCGAGGTCAAGTACCGCGAGCTGCGCGAGCTCGAGCTCGACTACGCCACCGGCAAGCTATCGCGCGAGGACTACGAGGCTACCGATGGCGCTCTGCGCGCCGAGGCGCTCGCGATCCTCGACCAGATCGAGGAACTACCAGGGCTTGCGCAGCAGCAGAATGGTGTTTCCGACGAACAGGATCGCGAAGAAGACAGTCCACCGGTTGAGGTTGCGCTCCACGAGTGAGCCCCCACCCAGTGGGCCCTGGCCGGTGCCCACCCCAAAGGCGCCCGAGAGTCCCGCATCCTTCCCTGAGTGCATCAGCACCAGGAAGATCAGGACCACCGCGATGACCACCTGTATAACCGAGAGGATCGCTTCCATCGCCGCAAATGGTACAGACTCAGGCCCCTACGGGCAGGGAACTGTGGCCTTCGTGGTGCTGGTGCTGCCGTCGGCGTAGGTGAATTCGGTTGCAAACGGGAAGCCACCCGTGGGGCAGTGGGAAGGCAGGACCACCGTGTTCGGGTGGCGTACCCGGAAGCGCGGCCCCCCGACCGTGATCGTGAACGACGCCGTCGAGGCGTCCGGCTCCAGGGGGATCGAGGGGATCGGCGGGATCGACATCTCGATCTCTTCGCCGTAGGGCGGTTTATCCGGCAGTACGACCGCGGTGAACACAACTCGCTCTTCAAGTGGCGTGTAGCCTTCCCCGAGGACCTCGATCGTGGGGTTGCCCGCCTGCAGCGGGCCCAGGAAGGCCCATACCTTGGCCTCCTCCTTTTCGATCCCATCGCCCACGTGCACGTCCGCGAGCGCGCTCCCCACGCCGATCTGCGATCGCGACGGGCAGCCCCTCGCGCCCCGGGCCTTCAGGCGCGCGCTGGTGCATTCCTTGATGCTGGGGATGTCCATGCTGAGGCCGGGGGGGAGGTGGACCACCGCCCGGCGAATCGGCGAGGGCACCCCGAATTCCCCGCCCGTGAAGTGGACCGTGAACCTGAACGAGGCCTTCGCGCCGAGCCGGTCGGGCGAGAACGATGGTGCGATCGCCGCTTCGGTCGGTTCAGGGGGCGGTTCGCTCGTGATCGGTATCGCACGGGGCCGTGGTTCGGTGGCCCCGGCGGGCGCCGCGAGCGCGACGATCGCCGCGAACGCGAGCAGCATCGCGCGGGCCGCCCGGGCGGGGGCGCTCGGTGAGCCGCTGTGCGGAGGACGATTCGTCCGTGTCTTGCGAGATGTAAGGCCGGCGGCGGTGGGCGGGTCGCTGCTTGGGGAATCGTACGTTGGTGCCTTCCGGGATGTGCTGTCGGCGGTGTTCGGTGGGTTGCTCATCGCTGCCCCTACTTCCCAGGACAGGGGATCGTGCCCTTGACCACGTTCGAGGTGCCGTCCTCGAAGCGCAGTTCGGTCTGGTAGGGGAAGCCCCCCGGGGGGCACTTCTTGGGGACGATGATCCCCTTGATGTGGACCGTTTTGAGCTTGCCACCGATCTTCTCGACATACGCCGCGTTGGGAGCCCCGAGCGTGATGAAGATTTCTTCCGCCGAGGCGTCCGAGGCGCCGGGCAGCGTTTCGATCAGCGGCACTTCGAAGGTGAAGCCGAGACCGTATGGCTTGGGCTCCTGGACCACCTGTGCCTTCAGGACGAGCTGCACCGACACGGGGGAGATCGCGTTCAGGTAGGAGAGCAGCACGAGATGGCCGTTTTCGTTGGGCCCGCGGAAGAAGTTGAGCGTGAAGTGCTCTTTGATCACCGATTTTTCGAGTTCGAGCACCCCGGTGCCTCCGCCGTAGCCGGCCTTGGAGTCCTTTGGGCACCCTTCTGGCCCGTCGGCCTGAAGCGTTTCGGGGGTGCAGATGCCCACGCCGTTCACATTCACCGTCAGGCCTGCCGGCCCCATTACTGTGGCCCCCACGATCGGTGAGGGCAGCCCGCCGGTGGTCGTGCCGATCTTCGCGGTGCCGTGCACGTTGGTCGGCGCCCCGAGCTTGTCGGGGCTGAAGCCCGCTGTGATCGTCAAAGTCTCCGCCGCCCACGCCGCCGCGGCGGCGATCAGGCACACACTCACCACTGCGACTGCTACCAGCGCTCTGGCTTTGGACATGCGACTCTCTCCTCCATCTCGACCCGTCCGCAGGAAGGGGCGATATCGGCGCCCTGTGACTCTCCAAACCCGTGTGGACACGGGAACGGAGCGCTACTCGAGCGACATCGTGCTCCCCAAGCTCAGATACTATACAGTATCTGAATGGATCGGGCAAGCCGCTGCCTCGTTGTCGGTTCCGAGCAGTTGCCCCCCGGCCCCCCGATGGACGCCAACTGTGTGCCGGGCCGCGCACATGATGTGTGCCGGGCTGCGCATATGAGCTGCCGGAGTCTGAGCCGCCGGAGTCAACGCGCAAATGCCTGAGGATCGTCTCACACGCAAGCAGCGCCAGGCGCGCACCCGGATCAGCCTGATCCGCTCCGCCGCCCGGGTGTTCGCCCGGCGCGGCCTGCAGCGAGGCACGATCGACGAGGTCGCCGCGGATGCCGGCTTCACCAAGGGCGCCTTCTATGCCAACTTCTCCTCCAAGGAAGAGCTCTTCCTGGCGATGCTCGATGAGGGCTTCGCAGCGCGTCTGCGGCAGGTGCGTGAGCTCTCCGCGAGCGACCCCGAGATCGACCGCTCGGAGATCGTCAAGCGGGCGCGGGTCGAGGGTGAGGACTATGCCCACCACCTCGCGGCCGACCCGGACTGGCAGCGCCTGTTCCTCGAGTTCGTCGTTCATGCCACCCGCGAGGAGTCCTTTCGCCGCGAGCTCGTACGCCGCTATGACGACCTGCGTATGCAGGTCGCGGAGGTCTTCGCGCAGCGCGCCGCCGAGCTCGGGGTGCGCCCGACCGTGGACGTGGAGTCGTTGGCGAGGATGATCTTTGCGATGGCCAACGGCTTCGCGCTGGAGCGATTGCTCGAGCCAGAGGAGGTCTCCGAGGAGTCCTATGGGGCGATGCTTGCGATCTTCTTCACCGGCCTGCGCGCGCTTGGAGCTGGAGCGGGCTCCGCCGTCGCCGGTGCGGAGGAGACAGCTGCAACGGATCGTGCGGAGCAGCATCGTGACCGCGCCCGCGAGCAGCGGCATCGCGGGCGGGGCGAGACAGCTGCAACGGATCATGCGGAGAACCCGCAATTCGGCTAGCCGGCGCGCTCCGCCTCGGGGCTCTGTACAGTGCAGCCCGCTCCGGCATGTATGGGGAATCTGCGCGCCATAACCACCCTTACGCGGGGGTCCGTGTGCGGGCGACATTACAAATCCTTTACCGCGACGTGCTTCCCTGCCGATATGAACCCCACACGGGGTGGCGAGCCGCGGAGAGCGGCCTGCCCGTCGGCCTGCATATGAGACACGACGACATCGAACAGATCGCCACGGAGAGGATCCCACGACTGCCCCCCTGCGGAGGGAGGCAGGATGCCTCTGTGCGAGGGGACGCTCCGCGTTACGCCGGTCCACGGAGATCGGGCGTGGACGCCCCGTGTGGCGGGGGCGATTGGGCGCTTGCCTACGGAGGCCGACGATGAGCGCCCCGCGTCGCTGGGCGCGCCGCGCTGTGGTCTCCCTGCTCGCCGGGAGTGGGCTGACGGCGGCCGGCTTTGGCGGGCCGCTCGCCGGCGGGGCGCTGGGCGCGGAAGGGACCACGGGGACCACCTCCGGCAGCGAAAGCACACCGCCCCCGGTCACCGAAACCACGCCCCAGGCACCTGCTCCCGAACAGAGCTCGGGCGAACCGTCCACCACGACATCCACCACCCCCACACCCTCCAGCACCTCCACGGCGCCAGCGGCACCCGCCCCCTCCAGCCCCGCGAGCCCCGCGCCCCCCGCCTCCGGCCCTGCGCCTGCCGCGGGCGCCGGCGAAGGGGCGCCGGTGGTGGTGGTGCAGCGCAAGCAGCAGACCACCCGGGGGGTCAATCGGAGCTCCACCGAAACAGGCTCCAGCCAGGGCGGCTCTGGCCAGGCAGGCGCCGGCGCGGGAGCGCAGGGCACCGGCGGCGCGGGCGCTGCGAACACCGGCCCCGGCAGCGCCCCGGCGGGCGCGCCCAACGGGGTCGCGCCGGCTCCGCTCGTCGCGGGTGGGGAAGCGAACGCCTTGACGACGCTGCTCGCCGGCTCGGAAGTCTCGGCCCAGGCGCTCGCCTTCTACCGCATCCCCCTGTTCCTGCTCCCTGTCTACCAGGCGGCGGCCTTCCAGTACGACGTCCCCTGGCAGATCCTCGCGGCGATCAACGAAGTGGAGACCGACTACGGCACCGACCTCTCCGTCTCCACCGCGGGCGCGGTGGGGTGGATGCAGTTCATGCCCTCCACCTGGCTGCAGTACGGGGTGGATGCCACCAACGCCGGCTACGCGGACCCCTACAACCCGGTGGACGCGATCTTCGCCGCCGCCCGCTACCTGCACGCAGCCGGTGCCCCCCAGCACCTGCGCGCGGCGATCCTCGCCTACAACCACTCCCAGGAATACCTCGAATCGGTGCTCCTGCGTGCCCGTCTGATTGCGAGCTACCCGAGTTCGGTGATCGACACCCTCACGGGCCTCGTCGACGGCCGCGCCCCGACTGTGGATGCCCGCCTGAGCCCCGCCACGGGCGCCGGTTCGGTGGGGGTCTCAGCGCTCCCCGGTCCCGGGGGCGCTGCCAGCGGGGCTGAAGGCACATCATCGTCCTCCTCGAGCGCCACCGCCGGTGCGGTCCCCACGGGCACCGCACCCACCCCCGCGGAAGCCGCTGCCCAGGCCGGCGCCGGAGCTGCGCCCACCGCCTCGCCGGCCGCGAGTGAGGCGCAGGCTGCGGGCGGCAACGCCGCGCAGACGGCCGCCGCCGGGCACGGTTCCGCGAGTGTCCCCGGCTCCCAGCCCGCCCCCTCGCCTGCGGTTGCGGCGCGGCGCGCGCAGGCCGCCGCCGACGCGCCCGCCAAGCCATCCCAACTGCTCGACATCCTCGGTGCTCCCAATGCGCCCGTGGTGGCTGTGGAGGATGGTCGCATTGAGCGCCTCGGCCACACCCACTCTCTGGGGCGCTACCTGGTGCTGCGGGACATCTATGGGGACGTGTTCACCTATGCCGGCCTCGGCAGCATCGCTCCCCGCTACCGCCCCGCGGTACCCAGTCCCAAGCACGGCGTCCCGGCGGGGCAGAATCCCGCGACAGCGCGTGATCCCGTGCCCACGCAGCCCGCGACCGCCGGTCATCAGTCGCCGCTGACCCTGAAGGTGAGGCGCCACGCCGCAGCGATCCCCGCGCCGAGCGCTGCTGTTGAAACCGAAGGCGAAGCGGCCCCCCCGGGGATGGGTAGGGTGCGGCTGTTCGCCCACCCGGAGAACCCGATCGCGCGCACCGCCGCGCGGCGCGCAGCGAAGTCCGCTGACGCCACCGGCGGGGGCTGGCTGGCGCTGCGGACGGGCTCGGTTGTCACCGAGGGCACGGTGCTCGGTCACCTCGCCACGCCGGCGGGTGCAAGCGCTGGTCAGCTGCGCTTCGCGGTCCGTCCGTCGGGGGACAGCGGGACGATCGATCCCCAGGCGCTGCTCGCCAACTGGCGCCAGCTCGGAGTGGCTCTGCACCCCAAGGGCTCCAAGGGCTCCAAGGGCACACTGCTGGGGGCGACCGCGGAGAGTGCGCTGCTGATGAGCAAGAGCGAACTGGAGCGCGCGGTGCTCGCGGACCCCGGTATCCAGCTCGACGGGTGCGGCCGCCGGGATGTGACCTCGGGAAAGATCGACAAGCGGGTGCTGGGCGTGTTGGAGTTTCTCTCCCGCAGCGGCCTCCAGCCGACGGTTGCCGCTCTGCGCTGCCCCCGTGGGGGCGAGTCGTCGGCGGGGCTGAGCATCCCCTCCGGTCTCGATGCATCCGGCGGCCCCTCCGCGACTGGCGCCCGCGTCGATGCGGGCGCGGCGGCCCTCGGAGTTGCGTCGCACTATCGGGGCACCGCGGTGGACATCACCGCGATCAACGGCATCCCGATCGCGGGGCACCAGGGACCGGGGACGGTCACGGACGCGGTGATTCGCACGCTACTCACGCTCCGCGGCGAGTTCGCGCCACAGCGGATCCTGAGCCTTATGCGCTACCCCGAAGCCCCCACCACCGAGGCGCTCTCCGCCGCGTGGGACCACATCCATATCGAGTTTCCGCCGCGCCGCGCTGTCGCTCACGCGGCCTCCGCCGGGCCGGCCGCGGCCTCCCCGTTGGCGGTCACCGGCGACCTGAACGAGGCCCAGTGGAGCCAGCTGATCGGCCGCATCGCCGCGCTGCCGAAGCCCACCGTCGCAGCGGCGCCGAGCTCGGCGGCGATCCGCGACCCGCAGGCCGCGCCCACCAACCGCGGCCTCGGCGCCCGCGGCCTCTCCGCGGGCGCCTGATCCTCCGGCTCAGCTTCTGAGGGCTCCCACTGGGTGCCTGATCCTCCGGCTCAGCTTCTGAGGGCTCCCACTGGGTGCCTGATCCTTTGGCTCAGCTTCTGAGGGTCCCCAACTTCTGAGGGCCCCACCGGGCGCCTGACCCTTCGACGCAACGGCCCCACCGGTGGCTGACCCTCAGACTCAGCCTTTGACGCCCCCGGCCGCGGCGCTGCCGGGCGCGGCTTTGGGCCGCACTCCGGAGAACAGCACGCTGCGGCACTTCGCGGACGCTGCTTTGAACTGGGCGCTGCCAGTGTTGAGGCCCTTGGTGTTGAAGATCGGGCCTTTGCCAGTGGTGTTGGGTTCGCCCACCTTGATCCCGTTCTGACGCAGACAGGCGGCGAACCGCGAGAGCACCGCGTGGAAGCGGGGGTTGTTGAAGGTGCGGGGGCTCCCCGGACGCGGGCCTCGGCGCAGGCCGCCGGTAGCGCCTGCGACGTTTCCGCCGCAGCTCTTCAGCGCTTCCGCGAACTGGGTGCGCGTCATTCCCTTGGGCAGCTGCACACCTCCGCCGGGGACGAACCCGGGGGTGCGCTGGGGCACGGTGATGCCCTTCTTGCTCAGGCACGCGCGCATCGCGGCGAAGCGCAGCGCGCGGGCGGGGGAGTCTGGCCGCGTGGGAGACCCCGGCGCGGTCGGCGTGGTGCCCGTGGAGGATGTGCCGGTCGAGGGCGTCCCAGTCGAGGGCGTCCCGGTGGTGGACGTCCCGCTGCCGGGGGCGCCGGTCGCGGCGGAGTTGGTGGCGGCTTTGGCGGAGTTGGTGGTGGAGTTGCCGGAGCCACCGCACGCCGCAAGTCCACCGGCGGCGAGCAGCAGGATCGTCAGAGCGGCAGCGGCCGGTGTGCGACGCATGATGCTGATGTGAGGCATGGAGCTCCTTTGTCGGTGATACGCCTGCCCGGCGAGTCCGGGTCGGGCTCGTCCCTTGGGGGGGATCCGGGTGCTGAGGTTTGTCGCGGAGAGCATCGAGAGACTGAGGAACTGTGACCGATGTACCTAAAGCGTTCCACAACCCGGGATGATCCTCGCGCTGGATGGTCGCAGCACATGGTGAACCGATGTCTCGCGACAGGGATGATCCGCGCGCGAATCGAGCCCTCACCCGCCCGCTCGGGAGCTGCCCCCAAAGAGGCTGCTGAGGCCGGCGCCGCCCCCGCCGAGGCCTGCGGCGGCGCCGGTATTGACGCTGACCGATTCGGCGCTGATCGCCCCGCTCGATCCCTTGGCGCCGCGCACGACGACGGTGTCGCCGGGGTGGATGCCGTGGACAGTGGTGCTTACGGTCTTGGTGACCGTCGAGGCGGCGGAGGTGGTGACCTTGACGGTGTTGCCTTCGGCGTTCGTCACATACAGGGTGTTGCCCTGGATGTAGGAGACTTCGCCGATCGTCGCGCCGCCGCCCCCGGCGCCGCCGAAGCGTCCCGCGAAGCCTCTCGGAAAGCCGCCGCCCGCGGACGCCCCGGCACCCGCGGCGGTGGAGCCGGCGGTGGTGGAGCCGCCGGCTGCGCTGCGCAGGCCCGCGAACCTCGCCGCCAGGCCGCTTGCACCCGAGCCAGAGGTGGAGGAGGAGGTCTGGCCCTTCTCGACGAGCACGCCCCCGATGAAGCCGCACGCGATCAGAAGCACCCCCAGCAGTGCTACGGGCACTGGATTTGCGCCCGCCCCGAGCAGGCGCCGTCGCGGACGCGGGGGCAGCTCCTCGCGCTCCTGCGCCCACCGGGGCTCCTCCTCATGGATCGCTTCCTCGGGAATGGTGGTCTGAGCATCGGGCATGGGGGACTCCTCGTTGGGGGTGGGGGCCTCACTCAAAGCGCAGCGCCTCGATCGGACGCAGGCGGGCGGCGCGGCCGGCGGGGTAGGTACCGAAGAAGAGACCGGTGAGCACAGCGGCGCCGAAGGCCAGGAAGATGGAGTACGTGGCGATCGCGGGGTGGACGCCCGCGATTTCGAACTGGCTGCCGAGCACGCCCACGAGCACCCCGAGCAGGCCGCCGAATAGCGAGACGAGCACGGCCTCGGTGAGGAACTGGGTGAGGATGTCGCTGCGCCGCGCGCCGATCGCCTTGCGGATGCCGATCTCGCGGGTGCGCTCGGTGACGGAGACGAGCATGATGTTCATCACCCCGATGCCCCCCACGAGTAGGGAGATCGCGGCGACCTCCCCGAGCAGGGTGGTGAACACGGAGGAGGTCGAGCTGGTGGTTTCGAGCAGCGAGCCCTGGTTGATGACCTGAAAGCCGGGTTCGGCGGTGTCTTTAATCTTGTGGCGCTGCTCGAGGATTTGGGTGACCTCGGCTTCGGCGGCGGAGAGCGCGGACTCGGAGGATGCCTGCACGGTGACCGAGTCGATCGCGCCATACCCCGTGAGCGAGCCTTCCACGGCGGAGATCGGGGCGATCACGATTTCATCGAGGTTCGAGACCCCGTTGGAGCCCTTCGGCGCGAGCACCCCGACGACCTCGAAGTTGACCCCGTTGGCGCGCATCGTGCGCCCCACGGGGTTCTCGCCGGGGAAGAGCTCGGAGGCCACGGTCTGCCCGATCACGGCCACGCGCGCGTGGTGGGCGACGTCGGCGGAGGTGATGGAGGTGCCTTCTTGCACCTTGTAGCCGTGGGCCGGAAGGTAGGAGGGAGTGGTGCCGAGGAAGGTGGGGGGCTCGTAGGAGGTGCCGTTGTAGACGAGGGTGACGCCCGTGGCGTTGACGACGGGTGAGGCGCTCTGCACGTCGGGGGCTTCGGTTGGGCTCTGCAGGGCGGCGGCGTCGGCCTTGGTCAGCGAGACGCTGCTGGAGGAGCCCCCCCCGAAGCGGGCCCCCCCGCGGATCCCGCCGGACTCGACCAGCAGTACGTTCGTGCCGAGGCTCTCGATCCGTTCCTCGACGGTTTTGGATGAGCCGTTGCCGACGGCGATCAGGACGATCACCGAGGCGACCCCGATCGTCATTCCGAGGATCGTCAGCCCCGAGCGGAGCTTGTTCGCGCGGATCCCGCCCCAGGCGATGCGCAGGGTCTCGACGCCGATCACTGTCGCGCCTCCGCGACGTCGGCGAAGCGCTCGGGGTGGGCGGACTTCTGGCCGTGCGGCACGGCGGGGGGATCGTGCACGCCGAGCAGGCGGCGGTCTTCGACGATCTCGCCGTCGCTGAGGCGGATGACGCGCTTGGCCTGGGAGGCGACGTCGGGCTCGTGAGTGATGAGCACCACGGTGCGCCCTTCGAGGTTCAAGGCGGCGAAGATCTTGAGCACCTCCTCGGTGGAGTGGGAGTCGAGGTTGCCGGTGGGCTCGTCGGCGAGGATCAGGGAGGGGTTGGTGACGATCGCGCGGGCGACTGCGACGCGCTGCTGCTGGCCGCCGGAGAGCTCGGAGGGGAGGTGGTGCACGCGATCGGTCATCCCCACCGACTCCAGGGCGGCGGCGGCGCGGCGGCGGCGCTCGGCGCGGTGCAGGCCGGCGTAGGCGAGGGGCAGCTCGACGTTCGCCAGGGCAGCGGTGCGGGGCACGAGGTTGAAGCTCTGGAAGACGAACCCGATCTTGCGGTTGCGCAGATCGGAGAGGTCGTCCTCGTCGAGGCGGGAGGAGTCCATGCCATCGATCAGGTAGCGCCCCGCGGTGGGAGTGTCGAGGCAGCCGAGGATGTTCATCAGCGTGCTCTTGCCGCTGCCGGAGCTGCCCATGATCGCGACGAAGTCCCCGCGGGCGATCGTCAGGGAGACGTGACGTAGCGCGGGCACCTGGATCTGCCCGAGGCGGTACGTCTTGCTGACCTCGCGGACGTCGATGACGGGATGGGTGGGGCGAGGGGAGGTGTCGGGGCGCGCCGGGCGGCCCGCGAGTGGAGCGCGTCTCACCAGCGGCCTCCCCGGGGGGACGCGGCTGTGAAGAGGATTGCGCATGGGCGCCGCATCAGCCCCCCCTGAACCCGCCGCCCCCGCTGCCGAAGAACGCCGCGCCGCCGCCCCCGCCGAGGGCTGCCCCGCCGCCGATCGCCGCGCCGCCGAGGCGGCTGCCGAGCCGGCTGCTGAGGCTGCCGGCGGAGGTAGTGGCGCGGGCGACGGGCAGGACGATCTGTTCGCCCGCTTTGAGGCCGGAGAGGATGATGGTGGAGCTGTTGCCGGCGAGCCCGGTGACGACGCGCCGGCGGACGTCCTTGCCGTTCTGCACAACGGTGACGGTGTCCGCGGAGATCGCGGTGGTGGGCACGTTGACGCCTTCGGCCTGCTTGACGACGACTTCGGCGGTCGCGCTCATCCCCGGTTTGAGGCCCCCTTCGAGCTGGTCGAGCGCGAAGGTGACGTCGTAGCTGACGACGCCGGAGGAGCTCGTGGGGAGCGTGGCGACGGAGACGACGTGGGCGGCGAGCTTGCGGCTTTCGAGCGCTTCCACGGTGACCGTGGCGGGCTGCCCGGGGTGGACGTCCAGCACTTCGGACTCGCTGAGCGCCACCACGAGCTGCATCGAGGAGAGTTCGCTGAGCACCGCGAAGGTGGAGCTGGAGGAGCCGGTGTCCCCGCTCCCGGAGAAGCCGCCGCCGGCCGCGGATGCGCCGCCGGCGCCAGCGGCGGATGCGCTGGCGGCGGAGGCGCTGGAGGAGGAGCCGCTGCCAGAGCTGGTGGAGGAGGCCCGCGAGGTGCCCCCGCCGGAGACGGTTTCCCCGACTTCGCCTGAGAGAGACACAATCGTCCCGGTTTTGGGCGCAAACAGCCTGGTGTCCGCGAGCGACTCTTCGGCGCTCTGCACGGCGAGTTTGTCGCTCTTCACGGAGGCCCGCGCGGAGGCGATGTTCGCTTCGCGCAGCGCCGGGCTGATGGTGGTTTTGGCGGTGGATTCGCCGGAGGAGGTCGTGGTGGCTTCGGTTGAAGAGTGCTCGGGGGTGGCTGTGTTGGTCGAAGGGTGTTCGGGGGTGGCTGTGTTGGTCGAAGGGTGTTCGGGGGTGGCTGTGTTGGTCGAAGGGTGTTCGGGGGTGGCTGTGTTGGTCGAAGGGTGTTCGGGGGTGGCTGTGTTGGTCGAAGGGTGTTCGGGGGTGGCTGTGTTGGTCGAAGGGTGTTCGGGGGTGGCTGTGTTGGTCGAAGGGTGTTCGGGGGTGGCTGTGTTGGTCGAAGGGTGTTCGGGGGTGGCTGTGTTGGTCGAAGGGTGTTCGGGGGCGGCTGTGTTGGTCGAAGGGTGTTCGGGGGCGGCTGTGTTGGTCGAAGGGTGTTCGGGGGTGGCGGTCTGGGTGGGGGAGTGTGTGGGAGTGGGAGTGGTGGTGTGGGTGGGGGTGGCAGTGGAGCTTTCGTCGGTGGTGGCGTTGGTGGCCCGGGAGGTATCGGACGCGGCGAGGTAGACGGCGCTGACGGCGGTGGGCGAGTCGGCGGAGGTGTCGGCCGCGGCCGCCCTACCGGACCCGCTGGAGCCGGCGCTGGAGGCGCCTTCCCCGTCGGTTTCTTCTTCCTCGATGAGCTTCGCTTCCGCGGACTGGAGCGTGGCGCGAGCCTGTTCGAGGGCGACTTCGGCGCTCTGGGGGTTCAGTTCGGCGAGCAACTGCCCCGCGGTGACGTGGGCGCCCTGGGTGACGTAGATGTGGGTGACGACACCGGCGGTCTTGAAGCCGAGGTCGAGCTGGCTCGCGGCTGCGATGTTGCCGCTCCCCGACACCGTGGACTGCACGACGCCCTGGGCGACGGTGACGGTGCGTCCCCCCGCGCTTTCCCCACCGCTGGAGGAGGGCCCCACGACGAGCACGGCGGCGACCACCGCGAGCAGGCAGAGGGCGCCGAGCAGGTAGGTGGGCCACGGCGTGGGTGCTGGCTGGGGCATGGTTCGATCTTGTGGGTGAACCGTAAGAGGTGGGGAAGAAACGGCCTCCCGCCCATGGTTTTCGCAGGGTCAACGAACTACGAACGCCGCGGCCGGAGCCCGGAGGGCGGAGGCTATCCATTCATCGGCGCGGGCTCGCTCGCCGCAACCTCCGCTGGGTGCACTAACGTATGCAGCTGCGTTGCCCGAGCAAGTGATGCACCTATCGACGCTGCTGCGCAGCCCTCTGCTGGATCGTACGGGGGAGCGACTGGGCCGGGTGGAGGACGTGATCGTGCGCCTCGCGGACGGGGGCTACCCGCCGGTGACGGGGCTGAAGGCGCGGATCGGGGGGCGCGAGCTGTTCGTGCCGGTCGACAAGATCGCGACGCTCGAGGCCGGCGCGGCGCGGCTGTCGGCCCAGAAATTGAACCTGGGACGCTTCGAGCGGCGCGTGGGGGAGGTGCTGCTGGCCCACGATGTGCTGGGGCGCAAGTTGGTCAACGTGGAGGCCGATCCCCCGCGGCTCGTGACGGCGCACGAGATCGAGCTGGCGTGCATCGAGGGGTGGTGGCGGGTCGTGGGGGTGGATCCGAGCGCGCGCGCCCAGCTGCGCCGCGCGCTGCCGCGGCCCCTGAAGGGGATGGTCGCGGATCGGCCCTACCTCGATTGGACCGACCTGGAGCCGTTCGTGGGCCACGTGCCCACCGCGCGCCTGCGCTTCTCCCACCGCAAGCTCGCGAACCTCCACCCCGCGGAGATCGCGGACCTCGTGGAGGCCGCCTCGCACGAGGAGGGGGAGGAGCTGATCGAGGCCGTCGGCCAGGACCGGGAGCTCGAGGCGGACGTGTTCGAGGAGCTCGACGAGCACCACCAGCTCGAGTTCATCTCCGAGCGCCCCGACGCACAGGTCGCGGCGGTGATCGCGCGGATGGCGCCCGACGACGCGGTCGACCTGATCGGGGAGCTCGATCAGGAGCGCCGCGGCCAGATCCTCGCGCTGCTGCCCGTGGCGGGGCGCCGGCGGATCGAAACGCTGATGGGCTACAACCCCGAGACCGCGGGGGGGATGATGAGCCCCGACTTCATCGAGCTCGCGCACGGGGCCACCGTGGGGGACGCCCTCGCGGCGGTCCGCGCGAGCACGATCGCCCCGGGGATGCTGAGCACCGTGTACACGCACGACCCCGACGGCGCCCTCGCGGGCTCGGTGGCGATCGTGACCCTACTGCGCTCCCCCGAGAGCGCCCATCTCGCGGAGGTCGGCGAGCCCGAGCCCGAGTCCGTGCGCACCGACGCCGATCTCCCCGAGGTCGCCCGCACGATGACCGACTACAACCTCGTGATGCTCCCCGTCGTGGACGAGGGCGAGCGGGTCGTGGGCGTCATCACCGTGGACGACGTGCTCGAGCGCACGCTGCCCGCCGGGTGGCGTCGGCGCTTCGGGCTGGTGCGCGACTGAAAGAGCCACTAGCAGGGTAGGGTTTTGGGGTGTGGCTTTGGGTCGCCTCCGCGCAGCGGGGTGCGGCCCCCGGGTGGTGGGCGCGGGGCGTCCTGCCCCGCGTCGGCGGTGCTAGGCTGGGCAGCGAACGAGCCCTTTACACGACGTGCGGAGAGGAGGCTGGGATGGATCGAGAACAGCCGCGAAGTACCCAGCCGCTCGCGCGCTCGTCGGGGCCGTCCCCGCGGGCCTAGGCCGTCTCTTCCGCTTAGGCCGTCTCTCCCGGGATCACGTCCGCGCCCGCGCGCGAGATTTGACTCCGCGCGGACCCCGCGCGCGATGATTCGACGTGTCCCCGTAGGGCAGTGAAGGAGGTGAGCGAGATGGCCGAGCACCCGACACCGCTGGATGAGACGCAGCTGCGCGCACAGTCCCCCGTGCCCCCGCACGAGGGCGTCCCGCCGGTGCTGGACCCGGCCCACATCGGCGATATCCGCGGGGCGCTCGGCACTATCAAGATGGGGGATACCGACGCGCGCCACGACTGGCGCTCGCGCGCGATGGCGCTGCTGGCGATCATGGGCCCCGGGCTGATCGTGATGGTGGGCGACAACGACGCGGGCGGTGTCTCCACCTACGCGCAGGCGGGCCAGAACTACGGGACCAGCCTGCTCTGGGTTTTGATCCTGCTGATCCCGGTGCTGATCGTCAATCAGGAGATGGTGATCCGTCTGGGCGCCGTCACCGGGGTGGGTCACGCGCGGCTGATCAACGAGCGCTTCGGGCGTTTCTGGGGGTGGTTCTCGGTCGGGGACCTCTTCATCCTCAACTTCCTCACGATCGTCACCGAGTTCATCGGGGTGAGCCTCGCGCTCGGGTACTTCGGGGTGAGCAAGTTCGTCGCCGTGCCCGCTGCTGCGCTGGCGCTGGTTGCGATCACCGCCACCGGCAGCTTCCGCAGCTGGGAGCGCTTCATGTACGTGTTCGTGGTCGCCAACTTCCTCGTGATCCCCCTGCTCGTGCTCGTCCACCCCGACTTCGCCACGATCGCTCACGACACCGTCACCCCCTCGATCCAGGGGGGCGCGAGCTCGACCGCGGTGCTGCTGATCATCGCGATCGTCGGCACCACCGTCGCGCCCTGGCAGCTGTTCTTCCAGCAGTCCAACATCATCGACAAGCGCATCACCCCCCGCTGGATCAACTACGAGCGCGCCGACACCGTGATCGGGGCGTTCGTCGTCGTGATCGGGGCCGGCGCGATCATCTCCGTGGCCGCCTTCGCCTTTGCCGGTACCCCCGCCGCGGGGAACTTCGGGGACGCCGGCACCGTCGCCACCGCGCTGCGCACCTACGTCGGCCCCGCCGCGGGGGCCTGCTTTGCGATCGTGCTCCTCAACGCCTCCCTGATCGGCGCCGCCGCGGTGACGCTCGCGACCTCCTACGCGTTCGGGGACGTATTCGGCGCCAGCCACTCCCTGCACCGCGGGATCCGCGACGCGAAGCTGTTCTACGCCACCTTCACCCTGATGGTCTGCGCCGCCGCCGGGATCGTCCTGCTGCCCGGGGCGCCGTTGGGGCTTATCACGACCTCCGTGCAGGCGCTCGCGGGGATCCTGCTGCCAAGCGCGACCGTGTTCCTGCTCTTGCTCTGCAACGATCGCGAGGTCCTCGGCCCCTGGGTCAACGCCCCCTGGCTGAACGCGCTCGCGGCTGTGATCATCGGGGTGCTCGTGGAGCTCTCGCTCGTGCTCGTCGCCACCACCGCCTTCCCCCACGTGGACGTGACGCAGCTGTTCGTGTATCTCTCGCTCGTGTTGGGGGGGGACTTGCGGCGATCGGCGTCTATGTCCTGCGCAGCCGTGCACCTGCCGGCGCGCGGATGGTGCTTGCGGGGCTCGGGGGCGACAGGGGAGAGGGGGGCGACACAGGCGCTAGAGGGGACAGGGATGCTTCCAAGGAGCGCCGCCAGGCCTGGACGATGCCTCCGCTGGCGCTGCTCGAGCGGCCCGTGTGGTCGCCCGGCCGCCGCGCGGCGATGCTGCTGCTGCGCGGCTACCTCGTGGTCGCCGTCGCGCTGCTCGTCGTCAAGACCGTGCAGCTCGGGGGCTGATTCGCGGTGAGCGGGCGCTGATTTGCGGTGAGGCGATCACGGGTATGGCTGAGCCCTCTTGGAGCTCAGCCATACCGAGTGCACCCCGGTTTGAGGTGCTCAACTATGCCGCCAGAGTCCTCAGTACTCGAACCTGAGCCCTCCAAAGACGCCCCAATCCAGGTTCATGTGGGGGAGATGTAGATCGAATCGATGGTGTCCTCCGGATGCCTGGTGCAACATTCCGCCGAGGCCGAAGCTCACCCACCGGCCGCTGCTGAAGCTGTACCTCCAGAGCTGCACTCCGCGTCTGTCGCCGTAGTCCACGATCGGGTTGCGGATCTGTCTATTCGTGGGGAAGGGACCGAACCTGTCTCCCGGGACAGGATGACTCAAGTCGCCGCCCATCGAGCCCGTGAGGGGCATCTGTGCAGTCGTTTCGGATGGGCACGTGCCGCTGAAGTCGAAGACCGTGATGAGTTCCGTGTAGGCGGTCCCTTCGATTGTCGTTTCTTTGTTTCCGATCGACAGAACCCCCCCGTACTGCGAGGGCTGTTCGCGTCGTTCGCTGGGAAGCGACGTCAGTTCGATCGGCATTTCAAAGACTACGATCCCCGATTCCGATGCGCCTTCGCTTTTGACTTTGCACGCCGGGTGCCCTTCGACTTCCATTTTGTGGAATGTGATCTTCATCGTACCCGTTCCCGGGTCGCCGCCGGTGAGTTTGGCTTCGCCTGTCACTTTATGTGAGGTTAGGACAGCGATCGTTTCGAACTGTAGCGATGCCGTTTCCGTGCTTTCGACCGTTATTTTCGTTTCTCCCGTTTCCAACGTTTTTTCGTTGATCTCCCACTGGGGTTTTTCGTATTCGGCGTCAGCGTATTTTTTGGCCCCTTTCAGCGCCTGGCTTTCCGAGTAGGTCAGTGACGCCGATTCGCCGCCAACTTTGACTTTGCCGCTTTCGCGGGAGGCCGTGCAAGCCACTTTATGCGAAGTGTGTTCTTCGGTAGCTTCGGCTATCGTACACGACGCTGTCCCTCGGAGTTTGTATTTGCTTGCAAACGCGCACCCTTTGATTTCTGCTTCGGCGATGGTCGTTTCGGCGCCCGACCCTTTGAGTTCACTTTCACCAGTCGCCGTCAATTCGTCTGTCGTTTTGGCTTCCACCGGTTCCGCCACGGTGCATTCGAGCGCTTTTTTACCTTCAAAGACTTTGCAGTGTTTCAGTTTCGTCGTACTGGTCGCTCTGCCTTCTTCTTCAAGCTCACCCGTCGAACTGCCTTCCGTGCATTCGAGCGTGACTTCGATGCCCAGGATCTTGGTTGTCACCGCCAGGCTGGTGGCGGTGCCTTCGGTAGCGGCCGATTCTTCTTCGTTGATCCCTTTGTCTTCGACCTTGAAGTAGGCGGCTGTGGCGGTGCTCGATGCGATGGTCCCGCCGAGGAGGATGATGAGCAGAGGGGCTGCAAGCCCCTTGGCGATGCGCATTGGTATATCTCCTTCTTGTTCTCTTTGTCTTTTTTTATATATCTTCTGCTTTCTTGTTCTCCCTATACCCGGGAGTCATCCCAGGGGAGTGTCAATGCGCACGCAGCTTGGCGTATCGCGATCCGCAGGTGGCGGCGTTGGCGCTGCGGGATCGGCGCCCAGGCCGCGGCAGCTGTATTTTTCACGTCCGCGGGGAACGGCGGATCGATGCAGTTCAGCCGCTCTGTTTCCGAAGGCGCCGGATCAATCCCCCGCGAGGCTCGTGGGGACCGGCAGGCCTCGCGGCGGGGGGTCGTCGAGCATCAAGCGTGGGATCGTCACGGGTTCGAGGCCTTTGCGACGCAGGCCGCGGACGATCGCCGGTAGCGCAGCGAGGGTCTGCGAGCGGTCGCCCCCGGCGTCGTGCATCAGAATGATCGCCCCGGGATGGGCGCCCGCGAGGGCGCGCTGCACGATCGCAGAGACCCCAGGGAGGGTGTAGTCGGAGGTGTCCTCGGACCACAGCACCATCAAGAGGTGCAGGGCGCGCAGCTGCTTGAAGGTCGTCGCGTCGAAGGATCCATAGGGCGGGCGGAAGAGCCGTGGGGTGGGCCCACCGAGGAGTTGGATGCGGAGGATCTGTTCGAACAGCTCTTCGTGCTGGGCGTGCGCGGAGAGCAGCGCCATCATCGGGTGGGTCTCGGTGTGATCCCCCACCACGTCCCCCGAGCGCAGCGCCGCGAGGGTGCCGGCGGAGAAGTAGCGCTCCTCCTCGCCGATCGCGAAGAAGGTGGCCTGCACGTGGAGCGAGTCGAGGACGTGCACGAACTGGAGGGTGTAGGGGCCGGGCCCGTCGTCGAAGGTGAGCGCGAGCTCGTGCCCGGTAGGGCCCCCTGCGGTGATCGCGGGGGTGTAGGAGAGAACCCGGTCGATCGCCCCTTCTTCGGCGGCCCGCTGCCGTGCGCTGCGCTGTGCGGGGGTCGGTCTCGCTGCGGCGCCCGCAGGGAGCGTGGCGTGGCCCGTGGCAGAACGGCCGACGCGGCTGCGCCCGGTGCCCCCACGGCCGGTGCCGCCACGGGAGTGGGCGGCCCCGATCGCGAGCGCAAGGATTGCCACGAGCACCAGCGCCGTGCCCCCGCGGCGACGGCGGTAGCGGGCGCGGTGCGAGCCTGACCGTGGGGGAGGGGCGCCACCTGACGGTGCAGACGGCGGGGCGCCTGACCGGGGGGACGAGGCGGACATCCGGCACGTTGTAGCGCAAGCGCAGGACGGGAGTCGGGGTATGTTTGAACCTCGATGCTCCCCTTCTGGCTCTCGATCGGCCTGCTCTCACTCGCCCAGGCCGCGGTGGTGGCCCTGCCGGGCACCCTCTCGATCCCGTGGATGCAGCGCCGACGCAGCCGCCTGTGGGCGGCGATCCCCCCGCTGTCGGTGATCTCCTTCGTGTTCATCGCCCGCGCGGCGGAGCAGGCGAGCGCGCAGAGTCTCACCTACCTCGCGCTCGTAGCCGTCCCGATCCTCGCGGCGCTCGCGCTGGGGTGGCTGGGGCACGGTGCGCGTCCCGCCCTCGCGCTGCTGGCACCTGCGCTGTTCGCGCTCGCGTGGGCGGATCGCACGGGCCTCGCGGGGCAGGCCGCGGCGCTCGCGCTCTCCGCGCTCAGCTGCGTCGCGCTGGGGGTCCTGCTCGCCGCGGTGACACCCCCGCGGTGGCTGGCGGGGGGAATCGTGCTGATGGCCTGCGCCGACGCCGCGCTGGTGGCCTCCGAACTGCTGCAGCACCCCAACAACGTGCTCAACGCCGCCCACCCCGCCGCGGGCCTGCCGCGGCTGCAGGCGGAGGTCTTCGGCTCCGCGGCGATGGGCTACGGCGACCTCTTCGTGGCGGGCCTGTTCGGGGGGCTGCTCGCCCTCGGCTGGCCGGCTGTGTGGGGGGCGGTGCATGATCGGGGTGCGGGACCTGGCCGGGAGCCGGATCCCACGCGAGGCGCCCGCGCGCGCCAGCTGCGCGGGGCGGCGCTGGTGGCGTGCCTCGCGCTCGCGTCGGATCTGCTGTTCTTCGCCGTCAACGAGCTCCCCGCCACCGTGCCGGTCGCGCTCGCCTTGATTCTCATGGCGCTCGCCCACCGCCGCGCCGCACGCGCCCGCTCGGCGGAGGGCGTTGCAGAGGCTCCCGCCCACCAGCGGGTGCTGCACAGAGTGTGACTGCGGCGCAGGAGATCGTTGCGGAGGCTCCCGCCCACCAGCGGGTGCTGCACAGAGTGTGACTGCGGCGCAGGAGATCGTTGCGGAGGCTCCCGCCCACCAGCGGGTGCTGCACAGAGTGTGACTGCGGCGCAGGAGATCGTTGCGGAGGCTCCCGCCCACCAGCGGGTGCTGCACAGAGTGTGACTGCGGCGCAGGAGATCGTTGCGGAGGCTCCCGCTCACCAGCGGGTGCTGCACAGAGTGTGACTGCGGCGCAGGAGAGAGCGCTGCGGAGGGGTCGCTGATTGCTGGCACTCCGCATGGTGGAGGCGCCGCGGAGGGCGTAACCGCGAGTGGGGTATCCGTGTAGAGAAGATCAGGCATGTCCGAACAAGTGCCGCTCAAGCCGCAGGTGTATGCGGAGGAGCGCCCCCCGGAGCACTTCGACCGCTACTACGAATGGGCCTCCGCCCACGGTCCCGACTGGGTCTACACCCTCGCCCGCCTGATTCTCACTCCGTTGTGCCTGATCGTCTACCGCACCCGCTGCGTGGATGTCCCCAATGTGCCCCCCTCCGGGCCGGTGATCCTCGCGCCCAACCACTGCTCCTCGCTGGACCACTTCTTCTGTGCTGTCTACCTGCGCCGACGGGTGTGCTTCATGGCGAAGTCCCAGCTCTTCAAAGGCGCCGTCGCCTGGATCCTGCGCCACGGGGGCGCGTTTCCCGTACAGCGGGGGCGCCACGACGAGCGCTCGATCGCCACTGCCCTGGCGATCCTCCGGCGGGGGGACGTCGTGGTGATCTACCCCGAGGGAGGGCGCTCGCGCAGCGGGCAGATCGGCGAGCGCGCCCGCGCGGGGGTGGGTCGCCTGGCGCTCGAGAGCGGGGCGCCGATCGTGCCCGTCGCGATCCGCGGCTCCGAGCGCGCCCGCAACTGGAAGCGCCTCGAGTTCCCCCGGATCACCGTTCGCTACGGAGAGCCCATGCGCTACGAGCGCGTGAGCGCGAGCACGCGCGCGGACCAGCAGGCGGTGGCCGACGCCGCGCTCGCCGCCGTGCGCGAGCTGCACGCCGGCCTCGAGCGTCCCAGGGCGCACAGGGCGCACCTCACCGCCGTGCCCCACCGTTCGCGGTGAGGGCGACCCTCAGCGAGGTATTCGGCGCGAGGCGGCGCAGCGCCATCAGACCCATGAGGGCAGCGAGCATGCACGCCACCGCGCCCACCCCGAGGCCTGCGCGGGCGCCGGCCTGAGCCATCACCCAGCCCACGATCGGCCCCCCGATCGGGGTCGATCCCTGGAAGGCCACGAACCACAGCGACATCACGCGCCCACGCATCGTGGGAGCCGCGGTCAGCTGCAGGGTGGAGTTGCCGGTGGCCATGAACGAGATGCTTCCCCATCCCGCCCCCGCCAGCGCGATCAACTCCACCGGAAGGCTCGGGGCCAGGGCCGCCAGCCCCAGCACCGTTCCGAAGCCCGCCGCCGCGACGATCAGGGTTGGGAGGCCGGTGCGCCCGCGCGCTGCCACCAGCAGTCCGCCCCCCACCGCCCCAACACCCATCGCCGCCGTCATGAAGCCGTAGCCCGCCGCCCCCACGTGCAGTCCCTCGCGCGCCATGAACGGCAGCGAGACCTGGAACTCGTACGCGAGGCACCCCACCAGCGCCATCATCAGCAGCGGGACTCCCAGCGTCGGAGTGCGCCGCACGTAGCGCAGCCCCTCCCGCAGCTGTCCCGGCGCCCTGCGCGTCGGTGGACTCGGGTGCAGCGCTCCGCGGTTCAGGATCATCAGCGAGGCCACCACGGGCACGAAGCTCACCGCGTTGAACAGGAAGCACACCCCCGTGCCCACCGTTGCGATCAGCACACCCCCCACCGCCGGGCCGATCGTGCGCGCGACGTTGACGAGCACCGAGTTGAGGCTCACCGCGTTGCGCAGGTGCTCCTCCCCGACCATCTCCAGCATGAACGACTGCCGCGCGGGGTTCTCGAAGGCGTTGTTGAGCCCCAACAGCAGCGCCAGCGCCCCGATCTGCCACAGCATTACAGCGCCCGTGACCGTCAGTACCCCCAGCGCCAGCGCCTGCACTCCCATCAGGCTCTGCAACACCACCATCAGGCGCCGCTTGTCCACCCGGTCCGCCACCACTCCCCCGTAGGGGCCCAGCAGCAGTACCGGCAGCGTCTGCAACGCCACGATCAGCCCCAACTTCGTCGCCGAGCCCGTGATCGTGAGCACGAGCCACGCCTGTGCGGTCATCTGCATCCACGTCCCCACCAGCGAGATCGCCTGGCCGGAGATGTAGCGCCGGTAGTTGGGGACCCCGAGCGCTGCGAAGGTCGTGTTGCTCACGAGGGCGAGGCTAGAGCACGCGCCGCGCCCAGGTGAAGCTTTCCGCGAGCCAACCGGAGGTGAGCGGCAGGACGTACACGCCCTGGGCGGAGGAGTTGATCGCCCACTGGCTGCTCAGCGCGATCGCCTCGTGGATCACGTTGGCCTCGGTGGCCTTGGAGTTGAAGTGCGCCGAGCCGAAGAACAGCAGGTCCGCGGGCTGGACTTCTTCGCGGTGGATCCGCTCGCGCGCGGGTATTTCGCCCGCCTGTTGGGCGGCGGTGCGTCCGAGGATCTGCCTGCCCCAGGGCAGCCCGGAGACCTTGTAGACCCGCCACGCGAAGCCCGAGCAGTCATAGCCGCCGTGTTCCAGGCCGTCGGCGGTGTTGTCGGTCGTCCCGCCCCACACGTAGGGCATGCCGATCTTCGACACCGCGATCCGCAGGACCTCGCGTTGAGCGCTCGAGTACTGGGGTAGCGAGAAGCTCATCAGCACTTCCCCCGCTGCCGCGAGTGCCGAGCTTTCAAGTCCGAGCACGACCGCGAAGGAGTGGGCCGCTTCGGCCCGGGTGATCGGATTCCAGGGGTAGAGCTCGAGCGAGTCTTCGCCGGCGGGGTGGTTGTAGCGCAGACCCAGATAGCGCGCCACCACCTCGCTGCCGAAGTAGCTGGGCGGGCTCAGTCCTGCCCCCGCGGCGACCTCCTCGACGTGTTCGGCGACGCTGCCCAGCCCGAGCTGGTCAACGAGCAGCGCATCGAAGCTCACGAGCGTTATCGGGGCATCGGCCTGGGAGGCGATCGGCGTGGCGCCCATGTGCGCCGCGATCGCGGCCAGCGCCGAGCCCTCGGCCTGCGGGGTCAGCGGGGCCGCTCCCCCGAAGCCCACGCTGCCGAGTTCGCTCATCACCCCCTCGCTCACCACCAGCTGCTGTTCGGAGGCGTCCCAGTCGGCGGCCGTGAGCTTCTTCCTGGGGGGTGCCGCCTTGACCTGCTTGGCGGCGGCGTGTGTGACCGCGGCCTTGCCGGCGATGGCATGGGTGGTCGTGGCATGTCTTGCCCCGGCGCGGGTAGCCGTGGCATGCGTGGTTATGGCGTGGGTGTCAGTGAACTGCTTGGCTGCGACGTGGGTGATCGTGGCCTGCTCGGCTGCGGCCGCGGCTGCGAATGGCCCCGTGCCCGCCAGCGCGATAGCGCACAGGAGCGCGCACCCGCCGGGTGTGGGCACGGACAGGGGGAAGGCTGGGCGGCGCTTTGCGACGGCGCGACTCACACAGTCGTATCGACCACGGCGGCCGCTGGCATGAACGCCTCACCGCTCTGGCGACGCGAGCCTATGTCTGGGCGTCGCGGAGCGGCTCGCGCGTCACGATGGTGAGCGTCGCGGTTTGCCGTGCGCGAAAGCCAAGCTCCTCGTAGAGCCGGATCGCCCCGGTGTTGGTGGCGAGGACGTGCAGGAACGGGCGTTGCGAGCGAAGCTGGATGCCCGCGATCAAGGCTCCGATGAGCCGTGAGGCCAGCCCCCGACCGCGGTGGTCGGGCCTGGTGGCGACGGCGCTGATCTCGGTCCAGCCGTCCAGCTGAAACCGCTCGCCGGCCATCGCGACGAGCGCCCCCTCGCAGCGGATCCCCAGGTAGTCGCCAAGCTCGACCGTCCGGGCTAGAAACGGCCCCGGTTCGGTCTGAGCGACGAGCTCGAGCATCTCGGGCACATCGGCGGCACCGAGCGGGATCGCCTCCGGGTACTCGACCCCGGTGACCCGCTCTCCGATCATCTGCACCAGATCGAACGCCCCGACCGTCTGCCAGCCGTCGGGCAGCTCGGCGCCGCTGGACCGGATGGCCGCGTAGCTACCCGGGGATACGAGACCGGCGGCGTCCCGCCAGTCCTGTGCCGATGGCGGCGAGGGCAGTGCGAGGAACGGGGCGACGTCGACCGGGTATCGGCGCGCGCCCCCATGCACTTGCGCTAACCGCGCGTGGGGCCCGCACAGCGCCGCATACGCCGGATTGTCGAGCAGGGCTTCGTCGGCGGGAGGCACGCCGCATCAATACCACGCGGACGGCCTCGCTGCGCGCCGCTCGAGGCCGGTCGGTCTCGCGCGGCGGGAGATGGCGAGCGGCTGGGGAGCCCGAGATCCTCTGCGGCCGCGGAGTTCTGGAGGCCAGCGACGCCGATGGCGCTCGTGGTCATCACCCCAGGGACGGACGAGGAGGAGGCGCGCGACACTGTGATGCGGGCGGAGGTGTGTGGTTGCGGTGCAGTGTGGACTGATGTCTTGGGACAGTGATGCGGGCGGAGGGACTCGAACCCCCAAGGGCTTGCGCCCACCGGCTCCTAAGGCCGGCGTGTCTACCAATTCCACCACGCCCGCGCGATGCCCGTGCGGCTCCCGCTCGGTTGCGCCCAGTGCGGAGACCGTCACGGTAGACGGGGACCGCCAGAGATTGTATGGTCATCTACACGATGTCTAGTCCCACGGCCTCTAAAGTGCAGACAGACGTGCGCATCACCCACCCCAACCGCGACAAGCCCGTTGTGCAGGCGACCCGCGCGACTGTGATCGTGCTGATGCTCGCCACCGCGGGGCTGCTGCTGGTGATCACGATCGGCGGCTGGGCCGCGCTCGAGGGCGGCGGGCCGATCGCGATACAGCTCGTCTTCATCTCTCTCTACCTCCTCCTTGCCTTCTACGCAGCCCGTTGGCAGCGGGGTGTGCTCCCCGTCGTCTCCGCGATCGGGGTGCTGCTCGCCACCTTTGCGCTCGTGGCTGCACCGGGGTGGTTCGAGCGCAACTCGTCCGGCTACGCGCAGCCCGCTCTGGGCTCCGGGTTGATCGGGCTGCTCACGCTGCTCTTGATCCCCGTCCAGATCCTGCTGATCGTGTTCGCGATGCGCGGCTTCTCACAGGGATGGAACGTCGAGCTCGAGCTGCGCGACTCCCGTGGTGGGACCGGGGCCGGGGGCCACGGCGAAGCCACACCACACCCAGCCTGAGGCACGCACTATCCGCCTGAGGCGGAGATCCCTATATTGAGATCGCTGCGTGCGGCGGTGGCGGAACGGTAGACGCGGGGCCCTCAAAAGGCCTTGTCCGCAAGGGCGTGTGGGTTCGAATCCCACCCGCCGCACCATTTCGATCCAGCTCGGGGAACCTGTGGCTCCCCGCTCGGATGTCTGCTCGTCCACGGGCCTGCTCGCCCGATCCTCCGCCGTGGCCCGTCTCTGCGACCTGATCGCCTGACCCCGTTCCCCCGCTCCCAGCTGGCCCGTTCCAGTACCCGGCTGGCGCGCTCGATGTCGGCCTGGGGCCGGCCCGCACGACCTGGTTGGCAACGCGCGCGCGCCGGTCGTGCATGCGGCCATGACGATCGACGCATCCGGCGTTTTTTCTCGTGTTTGAGCAGTGGTCTTTCTGTAGGCAACTCAAGAGTATGGGCGCATGCGAAGTACTGGAGACCACGATCTGGATGAACAGTTGGTCAGATTTGGCGAGAACATGCGCCATGCCCGTAGGCGGGCGGGCCTCTCGCAAATCGATCTCAGCGTGCGCGCGAGCCTCGACCGTGCCGCCGTCAGCTTCCTCGAGCGTGCCGAGCGCGCGCCGGATCTCTCCACGATCGTGCGCATCGCGGGCGCGGTCGATGTCAAGCCCGGGGCGCTGCTGAAGGGGATCGGTCCCGACGGCTCGGGGGTACGGGGGCCGCGGAGCGCGGACTCCGGCGAGGATCCGAGTCCTGCTGCGCGCTTCGGCGCCAACCTCCGCTGGGCGCGTGAACGCGCTGGGATCTCCCAGGAAGCGCTGGCCAACGAGGCCTGCGTCGACCGCGCCGCGATCTCCGTGTTCGAGCGGGGCAAGCGCAACCCCAACCTCCGTACCCTCCTGCGTTTGGCCCGCGCGCTCGAACTTCCCCCCGGCGTTCTGTTGCGCGGGGTCGAGGCCGCCGTTCCAGCACTGTAGGTCAGGCGCCTCCGGGCGCGGTTGGGTCGCTGCTGGGTGTGGGTCGCTGCGTGGGTTGCAGTCGCGTCGCTGTGGTCGGGCCGCTGCGGCGCAGCCGTGCTCCGAGGCTACACTTCCGGCTAGGGATTGGGCGCGAGCGACTCGCGCTGGACGTACCAGGCGGCCTGCACCGGGTTGAGGAAGTGGGGGGGCTCCTCGATCTGCAGGCGGTCGTCGTAGTTGGCGTCGTAGGGGTAGCCGGCGATGATCGTGCCCCCGCCGCCGAAGACGCCGGTCATGCCATTGCTGAAGAGCCCCGCGACCGCGCCGTAGATGTTGAGATGGCCGAGCGAGGGGGCGCCGCAGTCGAAGTTGTCGACGATGACGGCGTGTTTGACGGCGAGGATCGCGGCGTAGATGGTCGGTTCTTTGAGGTCCGACGGGCTGTCTGCGGCCCCGTTGCAGTCGTAGTAGAAGTGGGGGCCGCGGGGGCCACCGACAACCGGGTGGTAGATACGCACGAAGTTGTTCGCGATCAGCCCCAGCAGCGCATTGGTGGTGGGTGTGCCTTCGCCGTTGGTGGGGGTCGTGATGTTGCCGTTGATCACGATGTCGTTTTCGGAGGCGACTGTCAGCGAGCTGGTGTAGTTGCCGTGGATATACACGTTGCCGCAGCCGCTGTCTTCGGTGTAGCTGGGGACGGGGCCGAACGGCGAGTAGGGCACGCTGCAGCCACCGGCGACGTAGATCACTCCGTTAGGCGGAAACGCCACGCCAGAAGTCGTTTTTTCTTCGCTGGTGCCCACATGGGTCTTGACCGTCATCGTGTTGCCTTCCAGCGCGATTTCAGTCTTGTCTTCGTAGAGGTAGGCCGGTTCGACGATATGCTTCAGTTCTTCGTCGCCGGGCGGCGGCTCGAGCGAGGGGACTTCGCTGGGCAGGATGTGCGAGCCCCTGAACGTCGGTTCGGCCGATCCGCCGCACGCCTCGCTGGAGTACCCCTCGACGTCGTGGAAGCCCTCGGAGCGAAATTCGACGCGGTCGCTCGGGTTGCGACCAAAGACCGGCGTGCCGCACACGCCGGCGTGATCCTCGGTGTGCATGGGACCGTTGACGGATTCTCCGGTGATGAAGTAGTTGTCGAATTCGCTGCACGGGTACCCCGGGCGTTCCCCGTAGAACTGGCCACAGTTGGTGTAGAGCGTGGGGTCGTATGCAGGAGCTTCGCCGTAGAGGCTCGGGTCGCCGGTTTCGTACTTCGTGTACCACACGAAGCTGACGAAGTTGGCGTTTTTGAAGGTGGCCACGAGCGAGCGTTCGACGCCCTCGGAGTAGCCGGTGGACTCGATGCGGAAGGTCCCAGTGGCGGCGCCCTTCTCTTCGAGCATGGTTTCCACCAAGCGGTTGGGATCGCATTTCCGGTCTTCTTTGGGCGCCGATTCGGCCGGTAGGAGCTGGAGGGCGTACTGCTCATCGGTCGGTTCGTTTTTGATGGTGCTGGGAATCGTGGCGCGGTGGGTGGTTTCGCCGACCTGGTTGAGCGCGGGGTTCGGGGTTGGGGGATCGGTGCAGTAACTCAGATAGTTGCCGTCCTGGGTGAGGTGGTCCTCGTAGTCCTCGATCCCCGCCTGGGCCGCGTAGTAGGCCTTCTTCTCGGCGGTGTCGGTGGCGGTGAGGTGGATTTCACCGCGCGCCAGGGTGAAGGTGGCAGCCAACAGCAGCCCGGTGACGACCATCACGCCGAGGGTGACGATCATCGTGATGCCCTCCTGGCTGCGCCATGCGGCGCCTCGGCGGGGTCGGTGTGGGGTGGGTGCGCTCATGCCTGGGTGCAGGGTAGGTTGGCGGTGCCGGCGGCTTCCGATGATGTTTCCAGGCGGAAGACTGCAGAATCTTCCAGGGCCACTGGGCGGTCGTTGCCGAGCGTGGTGTATGCATGGCCTTCGGGTGCGAGCGTGAAGCTCATGGTCACCTTCGCGATGTCCTTGGTTTCTTCTTCTCCTAAAACGGTCAATTCATGGGGGTCCAGCGTCCCAAGTGTGGCTTCGGTGTCGGTTTCTTTGTAGTATCGATAATAACTGAAGATCGGAGCATTTTCGGTTACGCCAGAGTGGTTGACGCGGACGGACTGTTGCACCCCGGTGAGCAGCATATGCTTGGTGGGTGTCGCTGTTGTGTTGAAGGAGTACTTCGGAGCAGTCCCCGTGCTGGGCCACGTTCTTTCGATGAGTTTGCCCTGGGTTTTTCCGGAAGCCGGTTCGTAGACGATTTCATGCAGCCGGACGCCCGGTAGCGCGGATACGGGTTCTCCGTTCGTGTTCAGAGGACTGCTTTCGCTGATGAACTTTATGGCGGTCGCGGTGCTGCCCACCTGGACGGGGGGGACGGACTGTGCGACACAGGCGGAGTGCAGCTCGAGCATTATGTTCTCGAGCGCTGTGCGTCCCGTACGGTCCACCTCTGCTCGCGCGGTGATGCGGGCTACGTCGCTGGTGGTGAACTCCAGGAACGCGAGGGCCCCCAGCATCAGGGTCATGCCAAGCGCCATTGCGATGATCAGCTCGATCAACGTGTAGCCGTGCTCGCTGCCGGTTGCCAGTTGGCGGGTGGGCGGGCTCATGGGCATGCCCCCGATCCGGTTCCGGCGGGACTCCCGCTCGGGTTCGTGCCGAGGTAGATGATGGCGTCGCCTTCACTGTTGACGCCCCCATTGGTCCATGTCGTCGCGGAGGGGCCGGCGGCGGTGTTGTTTTCGAACGTCCCTTCCCACTTCTTGCCGGCGCTGCTCACGCACATCGAGTATTTCCCGAACGGCAGACCGGGCCGCGAGAGGGCGCCGCTCGGGGTGGTCGTGGAGGTGCGTGTGACTTTGCAGCCTTCATCGATGATGGCGGCATTTGCGTTGGCCACCTGTTCTCCCTGTTCGCCGGCGCTCGTGCCGCTCATGACCCTGATGTTCACGGGTGGCAGCGGCACGGTGCCCGTGCCGGTGCCACCGGGCGGTACCACGATTTCGGCGGGTGTGGCGCCGAACTTGGCGGGAGAGTCCGCTTCGCAGGTGCCCGCGTACACGGTGTAGGGGGAGGATTCGGGGTAGGGGTAGACGGTTTTTTGTGAGGCGACGGTGGATTTGTAGACTCCGACCGATCCGACCTCCTTGAAGGAAGTCATGAAGCTGTTGAAGGCGACGAACGAGTCGCCTTCAGCGGGCGTCGATCCGCTGAGGAAGCCAACTTCCAGCGTGCCTGCGCGCCCGAGGTCGTAGGCCTCCTTGGTGGTGGTCTCGGCCACCAGGTAGGGGCTCAGGTACACGCTGTGCGTGGTGGCCAGGTCTTCGTGGGTGTTGGGGTACCAGTTGGGATCCACGTAACCTGCCTTGCTGACGTTGATTTCGTAGACCCCGGGAGGAATCGCGAGGATCGCGCAGCCGTCGGAGGAGGTTTCGAGCGTGTGTTCGGTGCTCGCCGGGGCGGGTCCGGTGGCGGTGACCTTGGCGCCTTCGAGGGCGGTACCGTCTTCGGTGACCTGCACGATCAGCGCGGCGCCGGGCGGGGGGCTGATGATGCTGGACTCCGCCACCGGCTTGGTGACCCCCATCGACGGCCAGGTGACCTTGGAGGTCGTCTGCAGGTAGTCCGCGTGGGGGGTGCTGGAGTTGCAGCTCGAGGTGGCGGAGGCGTCCGCGATGTAGGTGGAGGTCGAAGTGATCGTGTACTTCGTAGCTCCCACCGTCACCACCTTGGAGCGGTTCAGTTCCGAGAGCACTTTGACGGGTTCGCTGCGCAGTTCGTCCTCTGCCTGCTGGGCCAGCCCGTCGGCCTGGGAGCGGGCCCGGTCGAGGGCGGTGGCGCGGTTGGTGCTGTTCAGGCCGGTCGTCGTCGCGACCACGATGAGCGCGATCAGCACGGCGCTGATCAGGACCTCGATCAGGGTGTCGCCCCGCTCGGCGCCGAACCGGTGAGCGCACGTTTTGTTGAGCGGCCAGCGGGTGCGGTTATGTATGGGCTGCCCGTTTGGGAGGTGGGGGTGGCTCTGGATGGTCTGCCCGTTTGGGAGAGAGGGATCGCTCTGGATGGTCTGCCCGTGGGGCGGGTGGGCATGGCTCCGGCTCCGCGCGGGCCCGTGGGGGCGCTGGGCGTGGCTCCGGCTCTGCGCGGGCCCGTGGGGGCGATGGGCGTGGCTCCGGCTCTGCGCGGGCCCGTGGGGGCGCTGGGCGTGGCTCCGGCTCTGCGCGGGCCCGTGGGGGCGATGGGCATGGCTTCGCTCAGGCCGCCCACTGGGAGGCATAATCCACCGGAGAAAGGTTGTGCGGTTCATCACAATCGCTGTGCGGTCGTCTAGATTCCTCTCTCGACAGGGGCCGGCACGGGCTTTAGCGACTCCCGGTTACGTCTAGACGCGCGTGCGGTGCGAATGGCGCGCGTGCCGAGCGCGAGCGCGCGTGCGGCGCGAAAGATGGGAGGCGTGGCTGCGAGTGTGGGGCTGCTTGGAGGCGGGCGTGCGCAAAGAGCCTCCTGCTCCTACAATCCAGGTCCCCTGGGGGACTGGTGTAACGGTAACATGGGGGTCTCCAAAACCCTTGCTCGAGGTTCGATTCCTCGGTCCCCCGCTCAAGCAAACACGGGCGTATACAGGCCGCTCCCGCCGCAGCCAGCACGGCGAGCCGCGTGGTGGCCGCCCTCACAGACCCTCCGGCCTACGCGTCCTCGCCTTTGGGCTGCGCCGCGCCCGGCGCACAGCACCAAGCCCTATGGCAGGGGAGCTTCGCTTTTGCGAGGATTTGGGGGGTAGTGATGTGGGGGGCGCATTCTCAGCCTGCTGGGGGTGATCCGTGGGGTGTAGTAGTTGCCTTCACGACGTTGCCTACAGGGAGGCGCTCCAGGGCGTCGGCCATGACGGTGGCGCCGTCGCTGCGGGCGAGGGCGTTGGCCATCGCGCGGGCACCCTGTTCGATCGGCCGGTCTTCCAGAGCGCTGGCGATCACGCTGCGCAGCTTGCTGGGGGAGCTCTTCTTGCTGACCCTCACGCCGGCGTTCACGAACACAACGCGGGCGGCGTTATCGGGCTGGTCGCGCGCATCGGGGATGCAGACGAGCGGAACGCCATCGGCGAGCGCCGCGTTGACCGTCTGCCATCCCGCATGGGTGACCATCAGCGACGCGTGCGGGAGCACGGTTCGATGTGGCACGAAAGCCACGGTGCGTGCGTTGGCGGGGATGCGGAGCTGGCTGGCGTCGAGCGCGGGGCCCGCTGTCAGCAGCGCCCGGACCGGCAGCCCGGCGACGGCGTCGAGCGCTCGCTGGGCGAGCGCGCCCTGATCCATGTAGCTGGTGCTGAAGCTGAGCAGCACGAGCGGATCGGTGTTCTCCTCGGGCCACGGCGACTCCCAGTCCTTCTGGAACGGCTCGAACGCGGGGCCCACGTAGTGGACGTTCGTCGGGAGCTGGGCTTTGCTCGAGAAGTCGAGCTCTGGCGCGGTCATCACGTACACGGCCCGCGCACCGAGGACCTGGTCGCCCCAGTCCTTCAAAGGCGCGAGCCCATATTCGGCACGGACACCGTTCAGCACGGTCAGTCCGGGCGCCCAGAAGCGGCGGGTGATGCGATCGAACAGGCGATCGCGCATGGCACCCACCGGGCCCGCCATCGGCGACAGGCCGCTGAACAGCGGGGGCGCGCCGCGAGCAGGCAGGGGATAGGGGCAGTGAACGAGCGCGGCGGCTGGCACGCCCGCGAGCTCAGCGGCGATCGCGGCAGCCGGTATGAGCCAGTCGAACACGACCACGTCGGCGCTCCAGCCCCCGAGCGCCTCGATCGCATCGCGTGCCCCGTCGGGCATCGGCGCGATCACGCCGTCGCGCAGTCGCTTCGCGGCACCAAGCTGCGTGCGCGCCTCCCAGTCACGTACAGGGTCGGTCTGCGGGCGCGTGATGTCGAGGTCGGGCATCGCCCGCCGGAACTCGACGAACTCCGCCCCTGTGCTCTCGATCCGCTCGCGCGCGGCGCGGTGGGCGAGGACCCGCACCTCGTGACCGCGGTTGACGAGCTCACGTGTGAGCGCGAGCTGCGGTGGGGCGTTGCCGCTGAACGCGATGAGCGTCTGGAAGACTCGCATATACTTCATCTTAGTGTGACAAAGATGAAAATGTCAAGCGCGCGCAACGCGCGCAAGGAACGCACCTATCGGATGACCGCCCGCGCCGCTGCGGCCGCCGCGACCGGCGAGCGGCTGCTCGCCGCCGCGTGGCAGCACTTCGGCACTCGACCGTACGAGGAGGTTCGCCTGCGCGAGATCGCCGCTGACGCGCTCGTCACCGAACAGACGCTCCTCGCGCGCTTTCACTCCAAGGACGAGTTGCTCACCGCGGCGTACAGATGGTGGGCGATGAGCGAGAAATCACGCCGCGACGCGGCTCCCGTGGGCCGCTTCCCCGAGGCCGTCGCCAACGTGTTCGATCACTACGAGGCGCACGGAACGGCGATTCTGCGCATGCTCTCCCAGGAGGACCGCATCCCCGCGGTCCGCTACCTCACCGACAGGGGCAGGGACTACCACCGCGATTGGGCGAGCAGGGTCTTCCAGCCGCTGCTCGTCGGCCTGCGGCGGGCATCCAGAGAGCGCCGGCTCGCGGCCGTCGTCATCGCCACGGACGTGCTCGTGTGGAAGCTCCTGCGACTCGACATGCAGCTCAGCCGCCCCCAGGCCGAAGAGACTGTGCTCGAGATGATCGAGTCCTACGCGAGAAGCACGGTCCCAGCAAGCTGAGATGACACGATCCTGAGCCCGTGCCCAGGCGCATCGATCGCGACCGATGAGCTCGTGGCCTCCCGCGATCTTTTTGGTTGCAGAATGCAATGGACTGTCGGAGATCTACGAACAGGAGGATTGATATGCCCGAGAAGACAACTGGCACCCGCATAACCCAGGTGGGGACGGTGATGGTCCCCGTCAGCGACCAGGATCGAGCACTGGAGTTCTACATCCAGAAGCTCGGCTTCGAGAAGCGCGCGGACATCCCATATGGACGTGGCGAACGCTGGGTAGAAGTGGCCGCGCCGGGCGCGGCGACGACGATCGCGCTGGTGCCCCCACGCGAGGGGGAGCCGGTTGGGATCCAGACGCGGGTGGGCTTCGCGACGGACGACGTGGATGCCGACCATGCGAGTCTCAGCGCCCAGGGAGTCGACGTGGATGACGTGATGCGCATGGGAGACCCTGTGCCGCCGATGCTGTTCTTCCGCGACCCCGACGGGAACAACTTCATGATCGTCCAGCGCGGCTGATCGCGGCGGCGGTGGGCCACCGGGGGCACGCGTCCCCGGTGGCCGGGCCGTTCGGAAGGGTTGCAGGCTTGATCGCAGTGGAGGGTTCAGCGCCGGCCGTCTCTCGGATTGGGAGGGGCCGGCGGGCTCGGGTTTTACGCGGAGTAGTCGCGAAGCAACTTGGACGCGGGGCAGCCGCGAGACCATTGGGCGCTCACGGGAACCGCGAGTTTCCGTTTGACAAGCTGATGGGGGCGAGCTACGGTGGGTGCAGGTCTCCGGGCGGGTGCAGAGACTTGGCTCGTCCGGTGGATGACATACCTGCCTGAGGGAGGATGCGATGGCTGCCCGGTTCCGTTCTGACTTACGTCTGAGGGGGCGCCGCGTGGCACTCGCGATGGCGCTGTCCGTCTTGACGGCGCTGTCCGCCCTGTTACTCGTACTGCTCGTGCCCTCCGCGGGGGCGACGGGGTCGTGGCACGGTCCGCCACGGCCGGTTGCCCGGCACATGGCGCCGCCCACGACATACCTCGCGCTGGGGGACTCGCTCGCGTTTGGGTACTCGCAGGCGAAGTTCAACAGCCTCTACCCGAACGAGGAACCCTCGCAGTACGACACGGGCTACGTGGATGACTTCGGGAAGGTCCTGAAACTGTTCGACCCGAGTTTGCAGACCGTCAACGACGGCTGTCCGGGGGAGACGACGGAATCGTTCATCGAAGGGCCCTGCCCATATGTGGCGGAGGGCTTTCCCCTGCACCACCCCTACAGCGGTGGGCCGAGCACCTCGCAGCTCGCGGATGCCTTGAGCTACCTGGGTGCGCACCCGGGGAGCGTGAATCCGATCACGATCGACATCGGTGCCAACGACGCACTGGGTCTGATCGAGGGCACCTGCAAACTGGAACCGGCCTGCATCGCTGCGGGCGCCCCGGCGACGTTCGCACACATCGGGGCCAACCTGGGTCTGATCCTGGGCGAGCTGCGCGCCGCGGCCCCGCACGCGCAGATCATCGTGCTCGGTCTCTACAACCCGTTTGGGGAAACGATTTCCGGGGGGAACCTGCTCACGGGGGAGCTCAACGAAGTGATCGCCTCGGTGGCCGCTGGGGTGGGGGCCCGCTTCGCCGATCCGCTGCCGGTCTTCAACCCCCCGGGGCCACGTGAACGGCCGACGATCTGCCTGCTGACCAACATGTGCACCCCGCTCGTGGACATTCACCCCACCGACCTGGGCTACGCCGTGTTGGGGGGGCTGATCCTACGCCAGTACGTGCTCGGCCTGCCACCGTTCGCGCGGTGGCCGATGCAGAGGTTTCATGCCGCGGCTTGGGGGTTGGTCCGGTAGAGGTCGCCGTACTCGTGCGCTGATCGGATTGCCCGTCTTATCGTGCGTCGGGGTCGCTCGCTGGCAGGAGCGTGCGGCACGCGCCCGGCGGGGCGGCGGCCTTCGACGCAGGGCTCAAGCTGCCGCGTGCTCGGTCCCGAGGGGCCGATCGTGCGTGGCGGCGGCCTCTTCGAGGATCCGCAGCATCGCGGATGCGGCGGGAATCATACGTGTGTGAGCGCCCACACTGCCGGGCAGGGCAGCGATCACGGTGCGCACGGGCGGACCGGGGGAGAGGGCTCGCACGACGATGTCCTCGCGTACGACGGAGAGGGCAAGCTCGGGGATCAGGGCCACGCCAACACCCGCGGCGACGAGTCCCTGGACGGTCTGGTAGTCGTCGCTCTCGAAGGAGACGTTGGGCTCGAAGCCCGCGGCGTGGCAGCAGCGCACAACGTGTCGGGCGCAGGTGCTCGACCGTGAGGTCTGTACCCACGCCTCGCCGCGCAGATCCTCCAGGCGCAGCGTGGACTTGTGCGCCAGCGGGTGCCCATGGGGGAGCGCAAGGTACATGGGATCCTCCAGCAGCTTCACCCGCTTGAGGCTTGCGGGCTCCTCGGCGCCGTCGAACTCGAACAGGAGGGCGAGATCGAACTCGCCGGCGTGCAGCCGGGGAGCGATCTGCTCGGGTTCGCCCTCCGCGAGGGTCAGCTCGACCTCGGGGTAGCTGGCGCGGAAGCGCGCGATGGCGAGGGGCATGAGGGTGGAGCCCGCGGTGGGGAAGGAGGCCATCCTCAGTTCACCTCCGCGCAGGCCCGCGATCGCTGCGAGCTCCTCCTCGGCGGCGTCGAGGCGCGCGAGGATTCCCTCGGCGTGCTCCACGAGCGTCTGGCCCGCCCCCGTCAGACGGACCCCGCGCGGGCGACGTTCGAGGAGCATCACGCCGGTCTGGGCCTCCAGTGCGGCGATCTGCTGCGAGACGGCGGACTGGGTGTAGGAGAGCGCCTCGGCGGCAGCGGAGAACGAGCCCCGCGACGCGACCTCCCTGAGGACCCGTAGACGAGCGACGCTTAGCATAAGTACAGCTTATCGCATCTATCATAAACTTTACTTGCACTGATGGCAGAGAGTTGGCAAGCTGAGAGCATCGGTTATTGACGACACAGGAGATAGAGGCCATGTCAGCCATCAAGATCATCGTTTCTTACGACGGCACGAACAATGAGGACGACGCGGTGGCGTTGGGCCGCCTGTTCGCACGCGCGGGCGCGGAGGTTGCGCTTGCTTATGTACGTCACACACAGGAGCCGGAGCCGGAGCGCGAGGTTCTCGCTCAGCATGAGGCGCGGGAGCTGCTGGAGCGCGGCGCGGCGCTGCTCGGGGACTCTGAAGCGGCCCTTCATGTGGTCTCAGACCGCTCGACGCCTGAGGGGCTGCGCGCTCTGGCCGAGCGCGAGCAGGCCGATGTGATCGTGTTCTGCTCGGACTCCCACACGGCGCCTCGCCATGTGACGGTGGGCAACTCGGCCCAGCGCCTGCTGGACGGGGGACGCTTCGCGATCGCGATTGCGGGTGCGGGCCTGGCGGAGCTCGCAGGGGATGCCGTGGGCCGCATCGCGGCTCTGGAGGACCCGACGGATACCAGTGCACGCAGCACGGCGGACGCGCTCGCGGGCGTGTTCGGGGCGAGCGTGGTCGCTGCGGAGCGAGGCCACGACGCCGATCTGCTGGTGCTCGGCTCCCGCCCGGAGGCGGGGCAGGGCCAGGTAGCGCTCAGCGCAGCGGCATTGAACCTGGTCGAGGACGATGCCGGGGCGGTGCTGGTGCTGCCGCGTGGCGTAGCCCTGACGTTCGGGGTCCCGGCCCACGCGACGGTCGCCTAAAGGGGCGCGACGCACCTCGGTTGGATACCCTTTCCGGCGGCGCCCGCTCGTTGCCCCCCGCTCCCGGCGGGCGCCGCTATTTTCCATCCTCGGGACGTGGCCCAATCCGTGGGCCATGCGAAATGCTGCGATGGCTCGACTCAAGCCAATTGCCGTCGTACCGGAGATCGTCGGATAGGGCCTCGTCGGGCGGACCTCAACGTAGCGGGGATCGGCTGGCGCGACGTGCAAGCAGATAGCGCACTAGCGCCTGCGTGAAATCCAGGCCGACGCCGAGGAGGTGCCCGACTGGTCCGGTCCACAGCCACGTCTCAAACCGTCGCGTCGCGCGCATGGGGTAGCACGGTATCGTGGCGAGCTCATGCCGAGCGACGCCCTCTCGACCACCATCACGGAGCTGCCCGAGTCGCGGGTGCGGGTGCAGGTGCAGGTACCTGCGAGCGAGGTCGAGCGGAGTATCGAAGGCAAGGCGCTCGAGCTGGGCCGGGAGCTGAAACTGCCGGGCTTTCGCCGCGGCAAGGTTCCAGCTCCACTGGTGATCCAGCGGATTGGTCGCGAGGCGGTGCTGGAGGAGGCGGTGCGCGACACGTTGAGCAGCTGGTACGTGGATGCGCTGGAGAGCAGCGGGATCGTTCCGGTGGGAGACCCCAAGGTGGACCTCGGCGAGCTCCCCCCGCGGGGGGAGTCTCTGGAGTTCTTTTTCGAGATCGGCGTGCTCCCACAGGCGACCCTTGGCGAGTACCGGGGCCTCGAGGTTCCTCGCGCCGAGCCGGAGGTGGAGGAGGAGGCGGTGCAGCGTGAGCTGGATGGCTTGCGCGAGCGCTTGGCGCGCCTGGAGACGGTGGAGCGGGCGGCGGGCACGGGTGACTTCGTGGTGATCGACTACGTGGGGGCGCTGGTGGGGGAGTCCGGCGAACGTGAGCCGCTCGCGGAGGGGGAGGGGCGCGACCAGCTGGTGGAGCTGGGCGCGGGCAACTTGATCGAGGGCCTGGAAGAGGGACTCGCGGGGGGTGCCGCGGGGGAGAGCCGCACAATCGAGTTGCGATTCCCGGGTGACTATGACCGCGCGGAGCTCGCCGACCGCGAGGCGGTGTTCGAGGTGACGATCAAGCAGGTCAAGCGCAAGGAGCTGCCGGCGCTCGACGACGACCTGGCGATCGACACCGGCTTCGACACGCTGGCGCAGTTGCGCGATGACATCCATGGACGCCTGCTCGAGGTGGAGGAGCGACGGTTGGAGGGAGTCTTCCGCGAAGCGGCGTTGGACGCGGCGGTGGAGCAGGCGACGGTAGAGGTGCCGACGGGGCTGATTCAGGCGCGTGCGCAGGAGATGTGGGAGCGGGTGCTGCACTCTCTCTCACACCAGGGGATCTCCCGTGAGACCTACCTGCAGCTCACGGGCCGAGGCGAGGAGGAGATCCTCGCCGACACCGCCCCGGCGGCGGAGCGGGCGCTGCGCAGGGAGGCGGTGCTCACGGCGGTGGTGGCGGCGGAGGAGATCGAGCCGGGCGAGCAGGAGCTGCTGGAGGCGATCCGTCCGGCGGCCGAGCGCGAGGAGACGCCACCGGAGCAACTGCTGGGACGTCTGCGCGAGGCGGGGCGCTTGGATGAGGTGCGTGAGGATCTCGCGGCGCGTGAGGCGATGGAGCTGATCGCGACGGCGGCAAAGCCGATCCCGATCGAGCAGGCGCGTGCGCGCGAGCAGCTGTGGACGCCCGAGAAGGAGCGCGCGGAGCGCGCACTAGAGGATCAGACGCAGAGCGAGGCCGCCGCGGGGAGCGGTCTGTGGACGCCGGATCGGTAGCCTCTATGGTGAGGCGTGGAAGGAATCCGGTCGGCGAGGCGAAACAGAAGCGAGGACTATGAGCCCACTTGTACCGATGGTCGTCGAGCAGACCTCTCGCGGAGAGCGTGCGTTCGACATCTACAGCCGCCTGCTGAACGAGCGAATCATCTTCCTGGGGACCCCGGTGGACGATCAGATCGCGAACCTGGTGGTCGCTCAGCTGTTGCATCTGGAGTCGGAGGACCCGGAGAAGGATGTCTCGCTGTACGTCAACTCACCGGGGGGCTCGGTCTATGCGGGCCTTGCGATCTACGACACGATGCAGTTCATCAAGCCGGACGTGCAGACGATCTGCGTGGGGATCGCGATGTCGATGGGCGCGCTGCTGCTGGCGGGGGGAGCGAAAGGCAAGCGCATGGCGCTGCCCAACGCGAAGATCCTGATCCATCAGGTCTCCTCGAGCTTCCAGGGGCAGGCGACCGACATCGAGATCCACGCCAAAGAGATCATCGATGTGCGCCAGCGCTTGGATGAGATCATCGCCAAGCACACGGGCAAAGAGCTGGAGCAGGTTGGTAGGGACACCGAGCGGGACTACTTCATGAGCTCGGAGGAGGCGAAGGAGTACGGAATCATCGACCGCGTCATCTCTGAGCACTGAAAGCTCAGGGACTGCGGGCGCGTTGAGGTAGAAAACATGGCCCGGCCGACAGACTCAAACGAGCAGCTCCTGTGCAGCTTCTGCGGCAAGTCCCAGCGGCAGGTGAAGAAGCTGATCGCGGGGCCGGGGGTCTACATCTGCGACGAGTGCATCGACCTCTGCAACGAGATCATCGATGAGGAGCTCGCGCCGACGCCGATGTTCGACCTGGAGCATCTTCCGAAGCCGCGGGAGATCTACGGGGTGCTCGACGAGTATGTGATCGGTCAGGAGACGTCCAAGCGCACGCTGTCGGTGGCGGTCTACAACCACTACAAGCGCGTGCAGATGATGCAGTCGGGCGAGTCGGGCGAGGTGGAGCTGCAGAAGTCGAACATCCTGCTGCTCGGCCCGACGGGCTGCGGCAAGACGCTCTTGGCGCAGACGCTCGCGCGGATCCTCAACGTGCCGTTTGCGATCGCGGACGCGACCGCGCTGACGGAGGCGGGGTACGTGGGGGAGGATGTGGAGAACATCCTGTTGAAGCTGATTCAGGCGGCGGACTACGACGTCAAGAAAGCGGAGACGGGGATCATCTACATCGACGAGGTGGACAAGATCGCGCGCAAGGCGGACAACCCCTCGATCACTCGCGACGTGTCGGGCGAGGGGGTCCAGCAGGCGCTGTTGAAGATCCTCGAGGGCACCCAGGCCTCGGTGCCGCCGCAGGGTGGACGCAAGCATCCCCATCAGGAGTTCCTGACGATCGATACGACCAACATTCTGTTCATCTGCGGGGGGGCGTTCGCGAACCTGGACAAGGTGATCGAGCGGCGCATCGGCCACAAGGGGGTGGGCTTCGCCGCGGCGATCGAGGTGCGCTCGGATCGGGACACGGGTGAGGTTTTCGAGAAGTGCTTGCCGGAGGACTTGATCGAGTACGGGCTGATCCCGGAGTTCATCGGTCGTCTGCCGGTGATGAGCGCGGTGCACCAGCTCAGCCGCGAGGATTTGGTGTCGATCCTGGTGGAGCCGCGTAATGCGCTGGTGAAGCAGTTCCAGCGCTTCTTCTCCTTCGATGGGATCGAGTTGGTGTTTGCGGAGGAGTCGCTGATGGCGATTGCGGAGCGCGCCTTGGAACGCGACACGGGAGCGCGCGGGCTGCGTTCGATCATTGAGGAGATCCTGCTGGAGGTCAGTTTCGAGCTTCCCTCGCGGCGCGATGTGAAGAAGTGCGTGGTCACCAAAGAGACCGTCGAGCAGGGTCGCACGCCCACACTCGTCACCGAGGCGGCCCCGGAGGCCGAGGCCGAGGTGAAGCCGCGTGCGCGGCGCCTGCGCGAGGAGTCGGCATAGCGCTCCCGTGGGGCCTGGCGTCCGGTGGCGACGCTGGGAGCCTGGTGTCTGGTGGCGGCGCGCCCAGTGTCCGGTGGCGGCGCTGGGGGCCTGGTGTCCGGTGTCGGCGCCGCACCGGGCGCGCCGCGGTGGGGGGAGCGCCGCTACCATCCACGGCCGTGCCCGAGTCGAGAGGACAGTAGCCAGCGATGCACGATGAGTTTCGCGTGCAGGTCGAGGTGCAGGCGCCGGGCGAGCTGCTCGACGCACTGAAGACGGTCAAGTTGAGCGACGGCGCGAACCGGGAGTTGCCGCGGTTTGCCGTGACGCACGAGGGGCACCACATCTTCATGTACGCGGACTCGTTGGAGGCGGCCCAACGGGGGCGGGAGATGGCGCAGGAGGCGATGGCGGGTCGCGGCCTGAAGGGCGAGGTGGTGCTCTCGCGCTGGCATCCGCTGGAGGAGCGCTGGGAGGACGCTGCGCAGCCGTTGCCGGCGACGGAGACCGAGCGCGCGACCGAGCATGCGCGCCTGGAGGAGCTCGAGACCGAAGAGTCGCTGCACGCGGGCCACGCGGAATGGGAGGTGCGGGTCACGCTGCCCACGCACCACGACGCGCGGGCATTCGCGGAGCGCCTGCGCGAGGAGGGCATCCCGGTCAACCAGCGCTGGCGACACCTGCTGGTGGGGGCCAACGACGAGGATGACGCGAAGGCGCTCGCGGAGCGGATTCGCGTGGAGGCCCCGGAGGGCAGCGAGATCCTGGCGGAGGGCAACGGCTTGGAGTACTGGAAACTGCTGCACCCCTACGCCTACCTGGGCGGCCTCGCGAACTGACGCGCGGGCGCCGCCGACTTCTAAAGACGGCCGTTGCGGCCCCTACACTCAGCTCAATGGGCAAGCACCGCACGGGCTCGCGACAATCGGAGGCGCTGTGAACGCGCGTCGCGGCGAGGAGCGCGCGTGGAGTGGGGAGCGGGCGGAGCGCCACTTGCGCTCGCTGGAGCTGTTTGGGATGCGCTTTGGGTTGGACCGGATGCGGCGGATGATGACCGTGCTGGGTTCGCCGCAACGGCGCCTGCGCGCGGTGCACGTGGTGGGGACCAACGGCAAGACATCGACGACACGCATGGTGGCGGCGATCCTGGAGCGTCATGGCCTGCGTACGGGGGCGTATCTCTCGCCGCACTTGGTGTCCTACACCGAACGGGTGCAGGTGCGCGAGCGGGACCTTTCGAGCTCGGCGTTTGCGGCGGCGGTGGCGCGCGCGGCGTGGGCGGCGGAACGGGTGAACCGGACGCTTGCGGAGGATGACCATGTGACGCAGTTCGAACTGCTGACGGCGGCGGCGTTGTGGACGCTGGCGGAGCGGGGCGTGGAGGTGGCGGCGGTGGAGGCGGGCCTGGGGGGCCGCTACGACGCGACGGCGGTGGTGGAGTCGACGGTGACGGCGCTGACGAACGTGGGCTTGGAGCACACGCGCTGGCTGGGCCCAACGGTGCGGGATATCGCGGCGGAGAAGCTGGCGGTGCTGCGGGCGGGCACGACGCTGGCGCTGGGGGCGGATCTGCACGCGGAGGCGCTGGAGGTGGCGGGGGGAGTGGCGACGGAGTGTGGGGCGCGGATCGTCCAGGTCACCGCCGAGGAGGTGGCGGGCGTGCCGCTGTCGGTGGCCTTTCAGCGACGCAATTTCGCCCTGGCCCGGGCGGCGGCGGAGGCGTATCTGGCGAGCGTGGGGATTGCGCTGCGCGAGGACGCGGTCCGTGAGGCGGCGCTGGCGGCGACGGTGCCGGGTCGCCTGCAGGTGTTCTCGGAGGAGCCGCTGACGGTACTCGACGGGGCTCACAACCCGGATGCGGTCGGCGCGCTCGTGGAGTCGCTGCCCGAGCTGGTCGGAGATCGGGAGCTAGGGCTGGTGATGGGGGTGTTGGAGGACAAGGATGCGGCGAGCATGTTGACGACGCTGCTGCCGCGGTGCGCGCGGGCGTGGTTCACGGCTCCGCCGAGCAGCCGGGCGCTCTCACCGGCGGCGCTGCAGTCGCTGGCGCGCCAGATGGGCTTCGAGCGGGCGGTCTGCGAGCCCCAACCACGGCGGGCGGTGCAATTGGCGCAGGAGTGGGCTTTGGCGCAGGGTTGCGGGTCAGAGCCGGCGGTGGTGCTCGCGACGGGTTCGATCTACCTCGTGGGCGACATACTGGGAGGGGTGACGCACTCATCGCACGTGGGACGGAGGGAGGCGTGAACGAGGAGGGTCCTTCGGTGCTCGCGATGGTGGGGGCGGTGGCGCTGATTGTGGCGCTGGTGATCCTGGTGTTCTTCGCGGGGGGCTACGCGGTGGGGAGGCTGTTCCTGTGAGCGGCGGGCGATCGTTGAGCTCCCGAGGGATTGGGGAGCGCTCGTGCGGGGGCGCTCGCGGGAGCGTGGGTGGGGTGGCGTTTTGCGTGCAAATTGCGGGTTCTCGCGCGGGAGCGACTAAACTCCGCCACCCTATGTCCGTCCCGGGACCCGTGTGAGGCGAGCGATGCCGCCCGTTGCGTACTTTGGAATCGAAAGCAACGCGTTCAACCTGGTGATCGACCTGTTGATCGTGTTTGCGGTGGTGCTGTACTTCTCGCTGATCTACTGGACCTACGGGGACGCACGGCGACGGATCCTGGACCCGATGTTGGTGGGGTGCGCGGTGGTGGCGTCGATGATCCCGTTTGTGGGGACGCTGGTGTACATCATCCTGCGCCCGCCGGAGTACTTGGAGGATGTGCATGAGCGTGAACTGGAGGTGCGGGCTGCGGAAGCGCGGCTGCGGGGTCAGGAGCAGGGCCTGTGTCCGCACTGCGACTACCCGGTGGAGCGCGATTTCATCCGCTGCCCGAGCTGTCTGCGCAAGCTGAAGGAGCGCTGTGGGAGCTGCGGGAAGCCGTTGGACAGGGCGTGGACGATCTGCCCGTACTGCGAGACGGACGTCCCCCCGGAGATGGCCCCGTCGCGCCGTCGCAGTCGCCGTCGGAGCACGGCGACGGAGGAGCCCGAGGCGGAAGGGGTGGCGGTGGTGGCACCCGAGGACAGTCGGACGGCGGGTGCGGCTCCGGAGCCGGCGTCGCGCGCACGCGGCACGGACCGTGGTGGGCGCTCTCCGGTCGGTCGTCCGCGGGCGGGCAGCGAACGCACCGAAGACCTCGTTTAGTGTGCTGCCCCACGGAGGCAGTGGGCGATGCTCATCCGATCGCGACCGGAGTACGAGGGCTGCGGCCCTGAATACGGGGCCGCAGAGCGCGACCCTGAGCAATCCCGACCGTAAATCCCGACCGTAAAGGAACCCATGGACCGTACGCTTATCCTCGTGAAGCCGGACGCCTTCGCCCGCTCGTTGACGGGTGAGATCATCGCTCGCTTCGAGCGCAAGGGCCTGCGCATTGTGGCGCTGCGCCAGATGACGATGGGGCGGGAGCTGGCGGAACGCCACTACGCGGAGCACGCGGAGCGGCCGTTCTTCGGGGAGTTGGTGGAGTTCATCACGTCGGGCCCGCTGGTGGCGATGGTGTTGGAGGGCACGGACGCGGTGCGGGCGGCGCGGCAGGCGATCGGGGCGACAAACCCGCTGGAGGCCGCAACGGGCTCGATCCGGGGTGACTTCGCGATCGAGACGGGCCAGAACCTGGTGCACGGCTCGGACTCGCCAGAGTCGGCGGCGCGCGAGACGGCGCTGTTCTTCGGGGAGCTGAGTTGACGGAGCGCCGGGGGCCCAGAGAGAGAGAGCGAGCGAGATAGGGAGAGCTGCAGGGCGCGAGGAGCCATGACACAGGGAGTGGGAGGTATACCGGCGCTGGTCCTCGCCTCGCGCTCGCCCCAGCGCCGGGCGATCCTCGAGCGTGTGGGTGTTGCGTTCACGGTGTGTCCGGCGGACATAGCGGAGCTGGACGCGGGGGACCCGACGGAGGTGGCGGTGGAGAACGCCCTGCGCAAGGCGCGCGCGGTGGCGGATGTGGACGCTCGGGCGACGGTGTTGGGCGTCGACACACTGGTGGCGCTCGAGGGGGGGATCTACGGCAAGCCGGCGGACGAGCGCCATGCGCGGGAGACGTTGGGCGCGCTGAGCGGCGCGACGCACACGGTCATGAGCGGCGTGGCGCTGCTTGCGGGCGGGCGGGAGCGCACGGCGCTGGCCGCCACGGAGGTCACATTCCGCCCGCTCGACGAGCGGTTGATCGATTGGTACGTTGGCACTGGCGAGTGGCGTGGGCGGGCCGGCGGCTACGCGATCCAGGGCGCTGGGGCGGCGCTCGTGCGGGCGGTGCGGGGGGACTACGAGAATGTGGTGGGGCTGCCGCTGGCAATCCTGCTGGACATGTGCCCAGAGCTGCTTGGGCACTGAGCTTCAGAGAGGATAGGCGCCTGCGGCGCCGCGCGGCGTTCGTAGACGGATGAGGGGGTGGTGGCAGCAAAGGGGTGCGGGGGGCGAGCTCTCCAGCGCGTATTTTCCCTGCAAATAAGCTGGCAGGGCTCGTGTGCGCGGAGGGGTGTCCGCTAGACTGCGCGCGGACTCCCGGCGCCCTCTGCTGGCGCTGGGGCACCCTCGATCTATACATGGGCATCTTCAGCTACCTGACAGGGTTCGGCGGCCGCGACATGGCTGTCGATTTGGGCACGGCGAACACGCTGGTGTACGTGCGGGGCCGGGGAATCGTGCTCTCGGAGCCGAGCGTGGTGGCGATCGACTCGCGTACGGGTGAGGTACATGCGGTGGGGATCGAGGCGAAGCGGATGCTGGGTCGCACGCCGGGGACGATTCAGGCGATTCGACCGCTGAAGGATGGGGTGATTGCGGACTTCGATGTGACGGAGGAGATGCTGCGCCACTTCATCCAGAAGGTCCACCAGAACCGTTTCGCGCACCCGCGTGTGGTGGTGTGTGTGCCTTCGGGTGTGACGGGGGTGGAGAAGCGGGCGGTGGAGGAGGCGTGTCTGTCGGCGGGGGCACGCACGGCGTACCTGATCGAGGAGCCGATGGCGGCGGCGATCGGGGCGGGCCTGCCGGTGGGGGAGCCGACGGGCTCGATGGTGGTGGACATCGGCGGGGGGACCTCCGAGGTGGCGGTGATCTCGCTGGGGGGGATCGTGGTCTCGCAGTCGATCCGGGTGGGGGGGGACGAGATGGACGAGGCGATCATCAGCTACGCCAAGAAGGAGTACAAGCTGCTGATCGGCCAGCAGACGGCGGAGGAGCTGAAGCTCGAGATCGGCTCGGCGTGCCCGATGCCGGAGGAGTTGCAGGCGGAGATCCGGGGCCGGGACATGGTATCGGGGCTGCCGAAGACGGTGGTGCTCACGAGCGAGGAGATCCGCCAGGCGCTGGAGGAACCGGTGGTGCAGATCGTGGATGCGGTCAAGGAGACACTGGATCGCACGCCGCCGGAGTTGGCCTCGGACATCATGGACCGGGGGATCATGCTGGCGGGCGGGGGCTCGCTGCTGCAGGGCCTCGACGAGCGCCTACGCGAGGAGACGCAGATGCCGGCGCACCTGGCGGAGTCGCCGCTTACGTGCGTGGCGGTGGGCTCGGGGCGCTCGCTCGAGGAGTTCGAGGCGATCCACCGATCGAACCGCCACGCGCGCAACCGGCGCCGGCGATAATGGACGTGAGCTACGGCGCCGCGGCGGCGGGGGGGCGGCGCGTACTCTTTGACAAAAAGCTCCGGAAGGGTCCCCCCGCGTGTCCGACAAGACGGCCAGGCGGCGGCGAGCTGTGCTCGTCGTCCTCGTGGCGCTCTCACTGATCCTGCTGACTGCCTACTTTGGCGAGGCCCAGAGTGGACGCCTGCACTCGGTGCAGCGTGGTTTCCTGACGGTCGTCTCGCCGATCCAGGAGGGCGCGAACGCGGCACTGAAACCGGTGCGCAACCTGTTCGGGTGGTTTGGGAACACGCTGCACGCGAAAAGCCGCCTCAGCGAGCTGCGCAAGCGCTACGACCGGCTGCAGGCCGATCTGATCGCACGAGAAGGCGAAGAACGGACGCACAAACGGTTGCTGCAGCTCGCCAACCTCGATCGCGGCCTGGGGATCTCGGCCTACCGCCCGGTGAACGCGACGGTGTTCGGGCAGAGCCCGAACCTGTGGTACTCGACGGTGGACATCGACAAGGGGACCGGAGCGGGCGTGCAGGTCAACGACCCGGTGATCGACGGGGAAGGCCTGGTCGGGAGGGTCACGACGGCGGACCCGGATGGGGCGCAGGTGAGCCTGATCACGGACAGCTCGATGGCGGTCACGGCGATGATCAATCGCACGGGCGCGCCGGGGATGGTGCTGCCGAAGGTGGGCGACCCGAGCACCCTGGTGATGGAGTACCTACCGGCGAACACCTCGGTGAACGTGGGCGACTACGTGGTCACGTCGGGCACGATCGCGGGACCGGGAGAATCGCTGTACCCACGGGGTATCGGCATCGGCCAGGTCAGCTCGGTAGGCGAAGAAGGCCCGTACAAATCGGTGGAAGTGAGCCCGCTGGCGAACCTGCACGGCTTGGAAAACGTGCAGGTGCTCACCTACACGACGGCCTCGGCGCAGGCCCAGGCGAGCCGCATCGCTGAAAGCCTGCCCCCCGGAAAATCGGCCCCCGCGGGCGGCGGCGGCTCCGCCGAAGCCCAGCTGGCCTCGACGGGGAGCGGGGGCTGATGGAGGGGAGCGGAATCCCGGGGGCAATGGTGGCGCGGGTGGCGGCGCTCGCGGCGGTGGTCGTGTTCCTGCAGACGGGGGTGGTCTCGGAGGTACCGGTCTTCGGCGTGGCCATCGACCTGTCTCCCTTGGTGGTGGCCTTCGTGGGCCTGCTGTGCGGCTCGCTGGCGGGGGCGTGCGCGGGCTTTGCGATCGGGCTGCTGGTGGACTTGACGCTGGTCCAGACGCTCGGCTTGACCTCGCTGATCTTCACGGTGATCGGCTACGCGGCGGGGCGCCTACGTGAGCTGCGCGATCCGCAGGGGGTGATCACCCCGCTGTTGGTGGGCGCGGCGGCGGCGGCGGCCTCGCTGGTGGGCTACTCGATGATGGAGTTCATGCTCGGGGTGGATGCCCCGGTGAGCTTCGAGCTGCTGCGCCAGATCCTGGTGGGGGTGGCGCTGGATACGCTGGTGGCGCTGCCGGTGTGGGCGCTCACGCGCCGTTGGCTCGAGCCGAGCCTCCCCGATGACCCCCGCCGCCGCCGGCGGCGGGCCTACACCACGGGTGGGTTGAGCCCCCTGTCAAGAGCATGAGCTCCCTGGAACGCGTACGCACCCCCGATCCGCGGGTGCCCCCGCCGGGCGCCTCGCAGTTGGGGCTGCGGGTGGCGATCCTGGGGGGGGTGGCGTTGATCGTGTTCGGGATCATCTTCTTCCGCCTGTGGTATCTGCAGATTTTGAGCGGCGAACAGTATGTCCAGCAGGCGGCGGCGAACACGCTGCGCGACCTGCCGATCGCCGCGCCGCGCGGGCAGATCCTCGACAGCGAAGGCAATGTGCTGGTCACGAGCAAGGTCACCAACGCGGTCGAGATCGTCCCCTCCGAACTGCCCCCGGCGGGGCCTCGCCGCAGGGCGCTGTACAGGCGCCTCGGGAAGCTGATCGGGATGAGCCCGCGGCGGATCGTGGAAATCGAGGAAAAGGGGCACAGGGAAGTGTCCTACGCCCCCGTGACGATCGCCTCCGACGCCGGCCGGGGTGTGCTGACGGTGCTGGGGGAGCGCCAGAACGAATTCCCGGGGGTCAAGCAGGAACAGGTCTCGGTGCGCGATTACCCGCACGGCGAAATGGCTGCGCAGGTGTTCGGCTACGTCAGCCAGGTGACCAAAGAAGAGGTGGAACCAAAGAGCCCCCTGCACCCTCATTTCAAGGGCGTCGAAGCGGGGACGATGGTCGGCCAGGAGGGCCTCGAGTACCGGTACGACCGCTATCTGCGCGGCACCCCGGGGGTGCGCCCGGTGGAGGTCAACTCCGAAAACCAGGTGGTCTCGGCCAACCAGCCGGTCACGAAGCCGCGCACGGGCTACAGCCTGCGCTTGACGCTGAACCTGCCGCTGCAGCGCGAGGGCGAAATCGCGTTGCGCAAGGGCATGGAACTGGCCCGCGCGCTCGGGCACCCGGGCAACGGGGGGGCGTTCCTGGCGATGGAACCGCGCAGCGGGGGGATTCTCGCGTTGGGCTCCTACCCGAGCTTCGACCCCAACCGCTTCACCAAGCCGCTGACGGAACGCGAACTGAAGGAAGTCGAGCAGATCGGCCAGGGACCAGAAGGCGCCAACCCGCCCGATCCGCTGCTCGACCGCGCGACCGAAGGCCACTACCCGACGGGCTCGACGTTCAAGCCGATCACCGCGATCGGGAGCCTCGAAGCGGGCCTCCTGGACCCCAGCGTGGGGATGGGTGGGGGCAGCTGCATCGTGGCGCAGGGCGGCAGGGAATTCTGCAACGCCGGCAAAACGGATTACGGCTCCCTGGGGCTGGTGGAAGCGCTCAAGGTCTCCTCGGACACGTACTTCTTCGAAGTGGGCGAGCACGACAACGGCCACGAACCCCCGGTGATCCAGACGATGGCCCACAAGCTGGGGATCGGGCGCCCGACGGGGATCGACCTGCCCAACGAATCCGAAGGTGTGCTGCCCTCGCCGCAGTGGCGCGAAGCGCAGAATCGTAAGCAGGCCAAGTGCCTGCGCCATCCCCCCCGCGTGGGATGCGGCTACGTGGCCGAAATCCGCCCGTGGGAGCCGGGCGACAACATGAACCTCGCGGTCGGCCAGGGCGACCTGCAGACCGACCCGCTGCAGATGGCGGTGGCCTACTCGGCGCTCGCGAACGCGTTCATGAACGGCGGCGAAGGCACCGTCCCGACTCCGCACCTGGGGATGGCGATCGAAAACCCGGGCGGGGGGATCTTGCAGACGCTCAACTTCCCCACGCGGCGCAAGGTGCGCTTCGACGCCGCCAACCTGAACCTGGTGATGGAAGGCATCCACGACGCGACCTCCGAGACGGGGGGTACCTCGGCGGACGTGTGGTCGGGGTGGAACCAGGCGAAGTACCCGGTCTACGGCAAGACGGGCACGGCCGAACGCGCGGGCCAGATCGAACAGGCGTGGTACATGTGCATCCTGCCGGACGCGGGCCGGCCGATCGTGATCGCGGTGACGGTCGAACAGGGCGGTTTCGGCGACCAGGCGGCGGCCCCGGTGGCGCGGCTGATCGCCTCGAAGTGGTTCAACCAGCCGCTGAAGCTGATGAGCGGATCGAACCCGGATCACTGATGGCGCCACTGGGTCCGATCCGCGCCTCCGTGCGCCTCGCCCCGCGCGTTGCGCCCGGCGCCGCCGAGCTGCGAGGCCGAAGCGAACCCGAACCCGCGATCCTGAAGGCGCGATGCCCCCGCCGCTGAGCCCGATCACCGCCCCCGAGCCGAGCCGCCGCGCGCAGACGGCGCAGCCGGAGCCGCGCACGGGCCCGCGGCTGATGCTGGACCCGCTGCTGACGCTCGCGGTGCTGGGGCTGGGGCTGTGCTCGGTGAAGATCCTGACGACGACCACCTCCGAAGCGGTGGCGGGCCGGCCGGACTACTACTCCGAGCGCCAAGGGGTCTATCTGCTGATCGGCGCGGTGCTGATGCTGGTGGTCGCGCGGCTCGACTACGCGCGCCTGCGCAACCTCAAAAACTGGACCTACGGGGCGCTGATGCTGAGCATCCTCGCGGTGCTGGGCCTGGGGCACCAGGATGGGAAGGGGTCGGTGCGGGCGATCAGCTTCCCGCTGTTCTCCTTCCAGGCCTCCGAGCTCGGCAAGGTGCTGCTGATCCTCGCGCTGGCGGCGCTGCTGGTGGACCGCTCACGCCAGCTGGCCGAGCGCGAGACCACGGCCCGCGTGATGCTCGCGGCGCTGGTGCCGGCGATGTTCGTGATCGCCCAGCCGGACCTCGGCTCGGGCCTGGTCTACGTGACGATCGCGCTGACGGTGCTGTTCGTGGCGGGTGTCCCGTGGCGCCACCTGGCGGGGCTGGCGGCGCTCGGCGCGGTGGCGTTCGCGCTCGTGCTCGGTGGCGCCCCGGCGGTGGGGGTGCACGTGCTCAAGCCCTACGAGGTGGAACGCCTGACGGACTTCCTGAACCCCTCGAAGGACTACAGCTCCGAACAGGCCGGCTACCAGCAGCAGCAGTCGAAGATCGCGATTGGCGCGGGGCAGAAGACCGGCAGCGCCGTGAATGACACCCAGATCAAGGGCGACTATGTGCCGGAGAACAACACCGACTTCGTGTTCGCGTCGATCGGCGCGCGCTATGGCTTTGTCGGGGCGGCGCTGGTGCTTTCGCTGTATGCGCTGTTGATCTGGCGCACGCTGCGGATCATGACGATGTCGAAGGATCTGTTCGGGGCGCTGGTTGCCGGGGGGGTGGTGGCTATGCTTATGTTTCAGGTGTTCGTCAACGTGGGCGTGACGATTGGCATCATGCCCGTGACCGGCGTTACGCTGCCGCTCATGAGCTATGGCGGCTCGTCGGTGATCGCCACGCTGCTGGCTATCGGCCTGCTGCAGTCGATCTACGTTCAGGCGCGCACCGCAGAGGCTTTGAAGGGTCGCGTCTTGCGGCCCTAGCAGGACAAGATTCGTAGAGGAGAGCCAACGCTTTCCGAGAAGAGACAGACAAGAGAGCACCCAGAAGTCCTGAAGCGATGCTTACCGAAACCCCCAGACGAGATGCCCGCGTGAACTTCGCACCGCCAGGTGCCTCCGCGGACGAGGGGTCCCCGCCGCCCGTGCGTCGGCCGCCCATTGGCCGCTCCACCGGGTTGCGCTGCGGGACAGCCCCCTGGGCCTCGGTCCATACCGATACCGAAAGACTGGAACACCTTGAAAAAGCAAGTACTCGTCAGCGTCGATCGCGCGGAGACGCGCGTGGCGCTCATGGAGGCGACCGGCACGCCGGTCGCCGCACGCACACCCTCGGGCCGGCGCCGGCGGCGCGGGAGCGCTCCCCCGGGCGCGGCTTACCGGATCGCTGAGCTCTACATCGAGCGCCGGGGGGCGCGCTCGATCGTGGGCAACATCTACAAGGGCAAGGTCGACAACGTGCTGCCGGGGCTGGAGGCGGCGTTCGTGGATATCGGCCTGGAGAAGAACGGCTTCCTGCACGTCGATGAGATCGTGCTCCCGGGCGTGGAGGCCCCGCGCCGCGGGCGCGGTGGGGGGCGCAAGATCTCAGAGCTCCTGAAGCCGGGCCAGGAGGTTGTGGTGCAGGTGATCAAGGACCCCCTGAAGACGAAGGGGGCGCGCCTGTCGATGGATCTGACGATCGCAGGCCGCTACATGGTCTACCAGCCCACGGGCGAGGGCGTGGGGGTCTCCCGGCGCCTGGAGGACAAGGAGCGCGAGCGCCTACGCAAGCAGACCGCGAAACTCGACTTGGGTAGCGGCGGGGCGATCATCCGCACCGCAGCGCACGGCGCCAAGCGCGAGGACTTCGAGCGGGAGTTGCTCTACTTGCACAAGCTCCACGAGGTGCTGGTCAAACGCGTGGAGGAGACGGCGGCGCCGGAGATGGTCTTCCAGGAGGCCGACCTCTCGGTGCGGGTGGTGCGGGACATCTTCTCCGAACACTTCGAGCGCGCGATCGTGGATGACGAGCAGCAGTACCGCCGGCTGGTGTCGTTCTTCACGCGCACCGCGCCGGAGCTCGTGGAGCGGGTGGAGCTGTGGGAGGAGGAGCGCCCGCTGTTCGAGGTCTACGGGGTGGAGCAGGCGATCGAGGGGGTGATGTCCCGGCGCGTGGACCTGCCGAGCGGGGGGTACCTGATGATCGACTACGCGGAGGCGCTGACGGTGATCGACGTGAACTCCGGCAGCTTCACGGGTCGGGGGCGCAGCGCGGGCCTGGAGGAGACGATCACGCGCACGAACCTGGAGGCGGCGGAGGCGGTGGTCAACCAGCTGCGCCTGCGCGACATCGGGGGGATCATCGTGATCGACTTCATCGACATGGCGCGGGCGCGCAACCGCGACGCGGTGATGAAGACCCTCAGAAAATCGCTCGACGAGGACCGCACGAAGACGTTCACGGCGGAGATCTCAAAGCTCGGTCTGGTGGAGATGACCCGCCAGAACGTGACGGAGGGGGTGCGCGAGATCATGAGCCGCCCCTGCCCGACGTGCGACGGGGACGGGGTGATCCGCTCGGAGGAGACGTTCGCGATCGACTTCGAGCGCCGCCTGCGCGAGATCGCCGCTGAGAGCCCCGACGTGGAGGCGTTCCTGGTGCAAATCAACCCGCGGGTGACGGCTCAGTTCACCGGCCAGCACTCACGGGTGCTGCACGCGCTGGAGCACGACACGGGGCGCTCGTTTCACTTCGAGGGCTCCGAAGGCCTCGCGCTCGACCACTTCGCGATCACCTTCCAGGGGACCCGCGAGGAGGTGGAGGAGCGCGCGCTGCCCTTCCACGTGGGCGACGAGGTGCTGGTGGAGATCGTGGAGCCGCACATGTACGACGTGGACGACGCGGTGGCGAAGATCGACGGCTACATAATCTCGATCGCGGGTGCCTCTCCGCACGTGGGGGAGAAGCGGATGGTGCGCATCGAGCAGGTGGGCCGGACCGCGGCGAGCGCGCTGCTGCTGGACGAGCACGGCGAGGTGGTGCGCCCCGCGCCCCGTCCGGCCGCGTCGCCACGGCGCCGTGACCGATCGAAGATCGGCCAGCGCAAACCGCGGACCGCGCCGAAACCGAAACCGACCGCGGCCGTGCAGGAGCCAGAGCAGGCGGAGGTGCAGGCGCCGGCGATCGAGCAGCCGAGCCCTGGGGCGCCTGCGCTGGTGCTGGCGGGCGCTCCCGCAGGCGAGCCCTCGGCGAACGGGGCCTCGGAGCATTCCGAGCCGCCGGGCGAGCACGGGGAGGCGTCGGTGGAGGTCGGCGAGGAGGATGCCGTACAATCCAAACCTCGGCGCCGAGGCCGCAGGGGCGGACGGCGCCGTTCGGCTGCTAAGGCAGAGGCGAGCACGGAGTAGAAGAGGACCATGTACGCGATCGTGAAGACAGGTGGCAAGCAGTACCGCGTGGAGCGCGGCCAGTACCTGCTGGTCGAGCGCCTGCCGGAGGAGGTGGGCGCGAGCGTGGCGCTGAAGCCGCTGATGTACCGCTCCGATGAGGCGGTCTTCGACGCGCAGGGCCTCGAGCAGGTGCACGTCACCGCGAAGATCCTCGCGCACGAGCGCGGGGAGAAGCTGCGCGTCGTGAAGTTCAAGCCCAAGCGCGGCTACAAACGCCGCACCGGCCACCGCCAGGAGCTGACCCGGATCGAAATCACGGAGATCGGCATGGGCGCGGCCAAGGCGGCGCACAAGACGGCGAAACCGACTGCGGCGAGCCAGCATCCCGAGTCGGCGGCCGCGGCCTCCCCCGCGCCGCCAGTCAAGCCGGCGGCGGCGCACAAACCCGCGACACCGGCCGCGGCCGCGAAGGAGGCGAGCGAGGATGGCGCATAAGAAGGGGCTGGGCTCCAGCCGCAACGGCCGCGACTCCAACGCCAAACGCCTGGGCGTGAAGACGTTCGCGGGCCAGACCGTGACGGGCGGCGAGATCATCGTGCGCCAGCGCGGCACGCGCTTCAAGCCGGGCGATGGTGTGGGGATCGGCAAGGACGACACGCTGTACGCGCGTGCGGCGGGTACCGTGCAGTTCACCACGGGCAGACGTGGTCGCGTGGTGAACGTGCTGCCGGGCGAGCAGTCCTAAGCTCCTCTCCAGCGCGGCGCGCTCCGCGTGTCAGGATGCGGTGATGCTCCACGACCGCGCACGCATTTATGTCCAGGCTGGCGCTGGCGGCGATGGCTGCTCGAGCTTCCGCCGCGAAGCGCACGTCCCGCGCGGTGGCCCGGACGGCGGCGACGGGGGCCGTGGGGGGGAGGTGGTGCTGCTGTGCGACGACTCGCTGCGCGACCTGCAGAGCTTCACGCGGCGCACCCACTACCGCGCCCCGCGGGGGGGCAACGGGGAAGGCTCGCAGCGCCACGGCGCCGACGGGGGGGAGCTGGTGCTGCGGGTCCCCCCGGGGACCGAGGTGATCGGCATGGGGGGCCCAACGGGCGCTCTTGCCGGGGTGGCTGGCGGCGAGGGTCAGGGGTTGGGGACGGGCGGTGAGGGTTTGGGGAAGCGGACAGGCGGCGAGGCTTTGGGGAAGCGGACAGGCGGCGAGGGCGATTCCGGCGTCGACGGGGAGGACGACCTCGCGGGCCGCCGCTGGGAGCTGATGCGTCACGGCCAGCGCGCGCCGGTCGCCCGCGGCGGCGGGGGCGGGCGCGGCAACAAGCGCTTCACGACCCCCACGCGCCAGGCCCCGCGCTTCGCCGAGCGGGGCGTGCCGGGCGAGGCGGGGTGGCTGGAGCTGCGCCTGCGGCTGCTCGCGGACGTGGGCCTGGTGGGCCTGCCGAACGCGGGCAAGTCCTCGCTGCTGGCGCGCCTCACGCGCGCGGCTCCGAAGGTGGCGGCCTACCCGTTCACGACGCTCGAGCCGGTGTTGGGGGTGCTCGAAAACGACGAGCGCCAGCTGATCGTGGCGGACATCCCGGGCCTGATCGAGGGCGCGAGCGAGGGGGCGGGTCTGGGCCACGAGTTCCTCGCGCACGTGGAGCGCACGCGCCTGCTGGTACACGTGCTCGACATCGCCCCTGAGCTGACCGGCGATCTGGACCCGGCCAACCCAGCGGATGCGGTAGCGAACCACGCGACGATCGAGCAGGAGCTCGCCGCCCACGACCCGCGCCTGGCGGCCCTGCCGCGGGTGCTCGCGCTCTCGAAGGCCGACCTCGTCCCGCCGGAGCGCGTGGCGGAGGCGGTGGCGCAGTGGGCAGAGCGCCTCGGTCCCGAGGTCCCGGTGATCGCGACCTCGAGCGCCACCCGCGCGGGCCTCGCGGAGCTGGCGGGGGAGCTGATGCGGCGTATCCCCGCGCTGGGAGCGGGGGGCGACCTCGGTGCGGCCGGCGATCGGGGTGGGGACCTGCTCGGGGCTAGCAGTGGGGCCGCGGCCGTGGGCGGGGGTCTTGCCGGTCGTGGCGCGGCAACCGCAGGCGCGAATCCTGCCGGCCGCAGCGCGGCGGGCCCTGGCGCGGAGGATCTGGCCGAGCACATGGTCTTCCGCCCCGCGGAGCGCACCGGCTTCACCGTCGAGCAACTCCGCCCCGGCGCCTTCGCCGTCCGCGGTCGCGCGGTCGAGCGTTTGCTCGCGCGCTTCGATGTGGAGAACGAGGAGGCGATGGCCCACGTCGAGAGCCGCCTGCGCCGCCTCGGCGTCTTGAAAGCCCTGGAGGCCGAGGGCTTCCAGCCCGGAGATGAGCTGCAGATCGCAGGGGTCGCGCTGGAGCTTGACCCGGCGGAGTAGGTGCACTGCGGGGTGGCCTGTTTGCGTCAGCCGGGTAGAGCTCAGGCTACGCCGGACTTGGGACGGTACGCTCGTCCCGGACTGGTCGCGACGGCCCGGCGCCGTCGGGCGGATCTGGTGATGGACCTGCTCACCCCTGCTGCGCGGTGGGGCGGATCAGGATCTCGTTGACGTTGACGTGCGCGGGCTGGGAGACGGCGTAGAGGACACCACGGGCGATGTCCTCGGCCTCGAGGGGGTTGGTGGGGCGGTTCTCGAAGAAGGGGGTGTCGGTCATGCCGGGCTCGATCACGGTGACGCGGATGCCGCTGCCGTGCAGCTCCTGGCGCACGGCCTCGCCCATCGCGGTGACGGCGTGCTTGGTGCACGAGTACAGCGAGCCGGGGAGCACGCGACGCCCGGCGACGCTCGAGGTCAGCAGCAGGTGTCCGCGGGACTCGGTGAGCGCGGGGATCGTGGCGCGCAGGGTCAGCGCCGCCCCGTACACATTGGTGAGCACCATCTCGCGCCAGTGCTCGGGCGTCTCGTTGAGAAAGCCCCGCGTCGCGCCGAAGCCGGCGTTCGCGAACGCCACGTCGATGCGCCCGAAGGCCCCCAGCGCCCGCGTCACCATCTGCTCCTGCTGCTCCCACTCGGTCACGTCGCAGGGGATGGCCAGCGCGCGCTCAGGGCCGCCCAGCTCGGCGGCGAGCTCCTGCAGACGGTTCTCAGAGCGAGCCGCCAGCACCAGCCGGTAACCGTCCTGCGCGGCGAGGCGCGCGGTCGCCGCTCCGATCCCAGTCGAGGCGCCGGTGATCAGGAAGACGGGCTGCTCCTGTGAGGGTGTGGTGGCCACTAGGCTGCGTTGCGCTTCGCGGCGCGGCGGAGGTCGGCGAGGACGTCGTAGAGGGGAGGGTCGGATTCGAGCGCGAGGCGTTCCAGGCGCTTGGCTTCCTCGCCAGTGGCCTCTGAGACGATTGTGACCTTAGCGCCGGAACCCGCCTCGACTACCTGAATCTCACTCGGATCCAACGACGAGAAGAAGTCGTCGAAGTCCTCGGGCTGGGGGTCTGGGTCTGTCCAGGGATCCTTGGTCATTGTTCAGTCCTCGAGGATTCTACGCTGATTGTCTGTCGCGGTCCATCCGGTGACGATCAGCCAGGTGGTGGGGTCATTGGTACGTTCAATGACTACGGTGAGGGTGCGCCCGCCGTCGGTGTTGCCGATCAGCAGCCGTCGCGCTCGGAGCTTGCGGCGCCCGTGGCGGGCACGTCCCTTGTTGGGAAGGATCCTGTAGCGGTTGTCAATGAGTTGCTGGGCTTCCTCGACTGAGATCCCGCGCGCATCGAGCTTCTCGGCCGCGGTCTCGGTGCCGAGCAGGTCGTGGATCGCCACCGGGCGCTCTGCGCTACGGCGGCTCATGCGGGTTTCTCGGTACATGTTGGGGGCACGCAGGCCAAGCTACGCGCCGCTTGGGACGGGACGCTCGGCCGGCCTCCGGAGCCCATTCCCCGGAGTCCGTTCCCGCAGGGGGCTTGACGCGGGCCTACGAACGTGTATATGATGGGCAACACACGGTGGTCTTTTGGGTCGCCGGGTGTTTTTCAACATAGATCAGGTTTGGGTCCGAGCCCTCTTGGCCGGCCCGCTGAAGCGCTAAATGGGAGCCCTTGGGAGAGGGAGCCTGGGTCGAATTGCTCGAGGGAGTTGTTTACGCGTGAGTTCTGGAGGGACAGACGTGATGAGAGTTCTCGCGCCCCATCAGGGGGGCGTAGCTAGATGCGGCAGCAGCCTGCCGCATCTCTCTCTCTCTCTCTCTCTCTTGTGTGCCTTGGCTAACCGCTGAGGCTCCCTTTTCTGCGACCGTCGCGGGGCGCGTGCCCGCGGCGGTCTTCTGCTGCCCGCGCGCGGGCGGGTATTCGCCGGCCTCCCTGGGGGGAGGGCGGCCTTATGTCTTCAACACGACCGTCGAGGAGGTTCTGTGCTGATGTTCTCAGGGATACGTAGGCGCGTCCATGTTAGTCCCGCGACGGTGATCGCCACGCTTGCGCTGGTGTTCGCAATGAGCGGAGGGGCGTATGCCGCGAGCCGGTACGTGATCACCTCGACGAAGCAGATCAAGCCGAGCGTGCTCGCGCAGCTGAAGGGCAAGGCGGGGACGGGCGGCGCCCAGGGTCCGGCGGGGCCCGCTGGTCCCGCTGGTCCGCAGGGACCGGCCGGTGGGAAGGGCGAAACCGGCGCCGTGGGCCCACAGGGGCCAGCGGGCAAAAACGGAGAAAACGGCAAAAACGGCACGACGGGCTTCACCAAGACCCTGCCCAAGGGGGCCACCGAGACGGGCGCGTGGATCATGCGGGCCTCTGAAAAGGACCCCTTCGGGATGGCCGCGATCTCCTTCGACATCCCGCTCGCCGAAGCGCTGGGCGCCCCGCAGGTGCACTACGTCGAACCCGGGGCCGCCGCTCCGCCGGCGGCGTGTCCGGGCAGTGTTGCCGAACCGCAGGCCGAGGAAGGGAATCTCTGTGTGTACGCCAAGCTCGCGAGCGGCCTCAAGGAAGCGTTCGAGATCTTCTCACCCAATGCGGAGCCGCCGCTGTTGGGTGGCGAATTGGGCGCTGGCACGACCGGGGCCGGGCTCCTATCACCTTTTGAAGAAAGCGGCGGCCTCGCGTATGGTACCTGGGCGGTGACCGCTGAATAAACCCCACGCCTGCACATGCGGCTCCCCGAGGCCCACAGCTGCGCCTTCGGGGAGCCCGGCGACGGCGATACCAAGGATGACTAGCGCCACATCCGAGGATGAGGCCGGTGCCACAGCGAGGATCGAGGCAGTGCTCCACCCGAGATAGGAAAGGCATGACAGTGAACAGCATCAAACGCAGTGCTCAGAAACCGTCGATGACTCTTCCGATCGTGCTGTTACTCTGTCTTGCCTGCGGCGCTGCGACAGCGGCCGCCGCTTCACTTGAAGTCAGGGGCTTCGCAGTTGCGGAAGGGCCCTTCTCCACCCGGGTCATCCTCGCCACCAATGAGATCGCTTACGGCGAGGAAGGGGCACCTCCGGCCACAACCTGGAAGGTGGAATACGCCACCACCGAAGCTGCCCTCGACAACGGAACGGGCGTGCTCGTGGCCCACGGGCTGAATTGCTGTGGAGAATCACCTGGTGCCGTCTTGATTCAGCATCTCGTCCCCGACACCCACTACTTCGCCCGCATCCAGGCCCAGGGGTCGAAGGGCTTCGCCGAAGCAAATCTCCAATTCACCACACACCCTGTGGCAGCGCCCGAAGTCCCCGGCGGCGTTAGGCTGAGCGGAGAAGATAACGCGATCGGGACCGACTATGCGGACTTCGAAACCGGCGGCCCAACACCAGGTATTCAGACCAACGGGGCTGAAACCCACTATGTCTTCGAAACGGCTGAATCGGCAGGTGGCCCATGGACGCCCGTGCATGGGGCCGAAGGCGTAGTCACTGCAGTCGAAGATTCCGTTCGAGTCGCCGCGCATATAACCGGTCTCGCTCCTGAACGGCAATACTATATCCGCATCCTTACCAGGAACGAACAGGGCGAATTCAGCACAGAACCGCTTTCATTCACAACCGCACCACTCTACCCCTTCGCCAGCGGCGATAAAACCGAAGCGGTTACGGAAACATCTGCGCGTCTCTTGGGGAACATCGCGCCGCACAGCAGTGAAACGCACTATCGCTTCGAAGTCGCGCGGTCCGAAGGCGGCCCGTGGACGGTGGTCCCGGGCTCTGAAGGCGTGATTGCGGCCGCGGAAGCCGACGAACGCCATCATTTTCCGCTCGCTGAGATCACCGGGCTGAGTCCCGACTCCGTCTACTACTTCCGGACGAGCGCTGAAAATGTGTTTGGCCCCTCCAGGCCCGAAGGCACCGCCACGGGCATCCGCTCCTTTGAAACGGAGGGCCCGCCGAGTGCGAGCACATTCGCGACGCACGTCGTCGATGGGGAAGCGATGCGGGCCCTCGGCCTGATCTACAGCCACGGCCGTCCGACCGACTACCACTTCGAATACGTCACCGCCGAACGCTTCGCGGCCAAAGGGTTCGCGGGGGCGTCGGTCACCCCTGAGCTCGCGCCCTCCAAATGCCAGGGGAGCCCGTGCGTCGTCGGCGCGGATCTGCCCAGCCTGCAGCCGGGGGTGGAATACCGCTTCCGCGCGGTAGCGACCGGCGAAGGCGAAAGCGGCGGGCAGCATGTCGCCTACGGCGAAGCTGAGAGCCTGAGGGTGCCTGTGGTGGCGCCCGCGGCGCCCGCGCAACCGTGCCCCAACGGACGCTTCCGCGGCAGCCTCTCCAGTCACCTGCCGGATTGCCGGGCGTACGAGCAGATCACACCGACGCAGAAGCGCGGCGCCGAGGAACTCTTCTCGTACGGCACCAGCACGAACGGCGGTGCGATGATCGGAGAAGACGGCGAACACGTGATGGAGCAGGCGCCGTTTACGAACTGGGGCCTTACCGGTCAGGCGCCGTACTTCTTCGCTCGTGGCTCCTCCGGCTGGCAGCTGACTCCCGGTACGCCGGAGCCCGAAGCGGGTGTCAGCAGATACCTTCCCGAAGTGTACAGCCCAGATCTCACGCAGTTCGGGCTGCGCTCGGAAGTGAACCTCAACCAGGCCCAGGGCGGCCAGTCGGCGAACATCGAATTCAGGGTCGGTCCCGCCGGAGGGCCGTATGCGACCGTCGCGGTCGTCCCGCGCAACGAGTTGGGTCAAGATGGAGGCTGGGTCGGCGCCTCCGAAGATTTCTCCAAGCTGATCCTGATGGTCGAAGATCGCAGGCTCGTCGAGCCGCAGACGAGTACCGTGAGCGGCTTTGATCTCTATGAATACTCGGGGGGGCAGCTGCGGCAGGTCAACGTCGGCGTCGGGCGGTGCGGTGCGGTGCTTCCCGAAGGCCAGGCAGTCCGAAATTTCTACAGCATCGACGGAGAAGGCGGCCGCGAAGAGTACGATCATCATGCTGTCTCCGCGGATGGGTCGCGTGTCTTCTTCGAAGCGGTCCCCGGGGAAAGCTGCGGTGGGGCCTCGCACCTCTTCATGCGGGTGAACGGTGCGGAAACGGTCGATATCGGCGCGTACAAGTTCGTCGCCGCGGACAGCGCCGGCTCTAAGGTGCTGGTGCAAGACAGTACCGACGGAGATTTCCTCTATGAACCGCAACGGGGAGCCGTAGCTCGCCTCGCCTCCGAAGCCGAGGTGGCAATCGCGGAGGAACAGGTCGGGATCGCCAGACGCTACTCCTACGGCGTCCCGGCGGAACTCACTCCCTACCTCAACTGGAACGCGTTGAACTACATCAGCCCGGTGGCGAACTTCGCCGCTGTCTTCGGGACCAAGCAGGATCTGGTGCCGCAGATCCTGCGGTACGACAGCGTCGAAAAAGCGCTGGAGTGCATCTCGTGCGCGTCGCCGTTCGACCCGGAACCGCGGCTGCTGGCCACGTTCCCCGAACCCGACGGGTTTGGGGGAATCGAGCCGGCGATCGACGGTCTCCCACGGACGAAATTCGTCTCCGCGGGCGGCGACTACGTGTTCTTCACGACACCGGCGGCGCTCGTGCCCGAAGACGTCGACGGCGAAATCGAACCCGAATCGAGTCTTGGGGGGACGGGAAAACACAACAGCACCACCGTCTCGCTGTCGAGCGATATCTACGAGTGGCGGCGCGCCGGGCTCGACGGGTGCACCCGCGTCGAGGGCTGCCTGAGCCTGATCACGCCCGGCACCGGCGGCGTCGCGAACCTGCTGCTGGGGACAGACGCGTCGGGTCGGGACGTGTTCATCGAGACGGACTCCCAGCTCGTGCCCTCCGATCAAGACAGCGCGGGCGATATCTACGACGTGCGGATCGACGGCGGGTTCCCGGAAGCGGCGCGTCCGGTCGAATGCGAAGGGGATGCATGCTCGACGCCGGCGAGCCCGCCGGTCGACGCGACGCCCGCGAGCTTCACGTTCTCCGGTGCGGGCGATCTCACATCGCCCGCGCTGGCAGCGCCGAGAGCGGCAAAGACGAAGAAGGTGAAGCACAGGCCCAAATCGAAACGGCCGAGAGCGAAGCGGGGGCGCAGGGCGCGACGACGCAAAGCGCCGGCAGGCCGCGGAGCGAATGGTGCGGTGCGGGCCGCCGCAGGGCGGCGAGGTGTCGGTTCGGGAAGGAGCGGGCGATGAGACTCAGATCAATTGCGCTGTTCGTGGTCGGTGTGTGCGTGGCGGTGGGCGGTCCGTGGCCGGCCGGGGCCTGGGCCAAGCCCACACCTGAAGAGCCCTTCGAAGTGATCCCCGGCAGCTTTCACGTGCTCTCCTCGACCGCGCAGGCCGGTGCGCACGAGGACCTCACGACTGAGTTCGACTTAGCCCACAACGCCAGGGGGCAGACGAACGACGATCTGCGAGAAGTGGTGGTCAACCTGCCCGCCGGGTTCACGGCGAACAACACGGCCGTGCCGACCTGCACGGAGGCGGAACTGCTCGGCACGACCGTCACAGAACCGGAATGCCCGCCGGCGAGCCAGGTCGGCCAGATCACGTTCACGCTGACGGCGCCGTCGGGCGAGTTGCTGAAGGCGACGACTCCGCTCTTCAACTTGGAAACGACGAGCTTCGGAGTGACGGCGGAGCTCGGCTACAAGTTTCTGATCACCGGGACTCTGATCGTGCACGTCCGCCCCGGCGATGAGGGCCTGAGCATCGCGAGCCCAGTCGAAAAAGCCGCCGAACCACACGCCGTGTCGGTCACCGTATGGGGTGTCCCGGACTCCCCGGCGCACGACGCTCAGCGTGGCCGTATCTGCGAAGAAGTCGTCGGGAGCGGCAGGGAAGAGTGCATCCTGGGCGATGAGCAGGTCACCGTCCCGGTGAAGCCGTTCCTGTCGAACCCGACGAGCTGCGGCGTGTTCACCCCGACGATGGAGGCCGACTCGTGGGAGACGCCGGAAGCATGGAGCGAAGGCGAGAGCGAAACGGGCCCGATCGCGGGCTGCGAACGGTTGCACTTCGACCCCGCGATCGAAGTGCAGCCCTCGACGCGCTCCGCGGAATCTCCCACCGGGATGGATGTCTCGCTGGTGGTCTCGCAGACCTGGGAAAATCCAGAAACGCTCGCGACGGCGAACCTGAAGGACGCGACAGTGACATTGCCGGAAGGCGTCACGGTCAATCCGTCGGCGGGTTCGGGGCTGGCGGCCTGCACGCCGGCACAGTACGCCGCGGAAACGAGTTCCTCGCTGCCCGGCGAAGGGTGCCCGGCGGAATCGAAGATCGGCTCGATCGAAATCGAAACGCCGGTCCTCGCGGAAAAGATCCCTGGGGCGATCTACGTCGCCAAGCCCTACGAGAACCCCTTCGATTCTCTGCTCGTGCTGTATGTCGTCGCGAAGGATCCCGCGCGCGGGATCCTCGTCAAAGTCGCCGGCAAGATCGAACCGAACCCGGTTACCGGACAGCTCACGACTACGTTCGACGACAATCCCCAACAGCCGTTCAGCCGCTTCACCCTGAAGTTCCGTCCGGGTGCGACCGCGCCGCTGGTCTCCCCGCCGGCGTGCGGGACGTACACGACGCTGGCGGCACTGACGCCGTGGTCCGCGCCGACCGAACCACGGCTGGTGCAGAGCGCCTTCGAAGTGACGCAGGGTGTGCATGAAGGATCCTGCCCCGCGGGCGGCGTCCCGCCGTTCGATCCGCAGGTGATTTCGGGGACGCAGAACAACGATGCCGGCTCCTACAGCCCGCTCTACCTGCGGATCCTGCGCCAGGACGGTGAACAGGAGATCACGCGGTTCACGACTGTGCTGCCGCCGGGTCTGTCGGGGAACCTCTCGGGGATCCCGTTCTGCTCCGAGGCGGACATCGAAGCCGCCCGCACGGCTACCGGCCAGCAGGAGATCGAAAACCCCTCGTGTCCCGCCGCGAGCGAAATCGGACACACGATCGTCAGCGCCGGCGTCGGCACGGTGCTCGCGCAGACTCCCGGCAAGCTTTACCTCGCCGGGCCCTACAACGGCTCGGCGCTGTCGCTTGTGTCGGTCACGAGCGCGAAGGTCGGCCCGTTCGATCTGGGGACCGTCGTGATTCGCTTCGCGCTGCACATCAACCCGAGCACCGCGCAGGTCGAAGTCAGCGCGAACGGCTCGGATCCGATCCCGCACATCATCGACGGGATCGTCGTGCATGTCCGCGAAATCCGGGTGTACGTGGACCGCGAAAAGTTCATTCTGAACCCCACGAACTGTGACCCGATGTCGATCTCCGAGACGATCAGCGGCGCCGGCGCGGACCCCGCGAACCCCGCCGACCAGGTTCCGGTTGGTGCGACTGCGCCGTTTCAGGCCGCGGACTGCTCGAGCCTCGCGTTCAAACCCGGGTTCAAGGTCTCCACGGCGGGGAAGACGAGTAGAGCGAACGGGGCGAGCCTCAGCGTGAAGCTCACCGTTCCGGGCGTGCTCGGCACCCAGGCGAACATCGCGAAGGTCAAAGTCGAACTCCCCAAGGCGCTGCCCTCGCGGTTGACGACGCTGCGCAAGGCGTGCGTCGCGGCGACGTTCGAAGCGAACCCGGCGGACTGCCCCGCGGAGTCGATCGTCGGGCACGCGGTCGCGAGCACGCCGATCGTGCCGGTGCCGCTCACGGGGCCGGCGTACTTCGTCTCCCACGGCGGGGAAGCGTTCCCGAGCCTGATCATTGTGCTGCAGGGCTACGGCATCACCGTCGACCTCGTCGGATCGACGTTCATCGACGAAAAGACGGGGATTACGAGCAGCACGTTCAAGACCGTCCCGGACGTCCCGGTCGGCACGTTCGAATTGACGCTGCCCCAGGGGCCGTTCTCCGCACTCGCGGCGAACCGCAACCTCTGCACCGGCAAGGCGTTGTCGATGCCGACGGAATTCCTCGCGCAGAACGGCGCGGAGATCCGCCAGAGCATGAAGATCGCGGTCACGGGCTGCCCCAAGCACAAGGCCAAGGCGAAGAGGGCCACGCACAAGCGCAAGAGGGGCAGGAAGGCCAGTGCTCGCGATGGGAAGCGGAGAGGGTGAGTGGGCCATCGCCCGGGTCGCCAACGGCGTGTCGCGCAAGAGCGTCATTCGGCTGCGGGTCGGGGAGCAGGGTGTCTCCTTCGCGCGCGAGCAGGTCGATGAGATCCAGCGCAGCAGGGTGCTGGGGGCGCTCTGCGAGGTCGTAGCGGAACGTGGCGCAACGGGGGCGACGGTCGCGCATATAGTCGCCCGGGCGGGCGTCTCGCGCAGGACGTTCTATGAACTGTTCGCGGATCGCGAGGAGTGCTTCCTGGCGGCGTTCGACCAGGCGGTGGAGCGCGCGGCGGCCAGGGTAGTGCCCGTGTTCGAGGGTGCGGGGCGCTGGCGCGAGCGGGTCCGCGGTGCGCTGGTGGCGCTGCTGGGGTTCTTCGATGAGGAGCCGGATCTGGGAGCGTTGTGTGTGGTGCATGCGCTCGGCGCGGGTCCGCGGGCGCTGGAGCGCCGCACGGCGGTGGTGCGTGTGCTCGTCGCCGCGGTCGAGGAGGGCCGCGGGGAAGCGAGGCGCGGCGAGGCGGCGCCGCTCAGTGGTGAGGGTGTCGTCGGTGCGGTGCTCGCGGTGCTGCACACACGGCTGTCGGAGCGTGGCGCGGGGCCGGCGCGGGGCTCCGAGTTGGTCGGGGGTGGGGCGCCGGTGCGCGGTGGGGCGTCGGCGCGTGGTGGGGGGCGGACGCGTGGTGGGGGGTCGGGGGGCGACTCCGAGTCGGCGCGCATCAGCGCTCGGGCGCGCGGCAGGGTGCGGGCGCGTAACGGGGGGCCGCTGACGAGCTTGGCGGGTCCCTTGATGGGGATGGTCGTGCTGCCCTACCTGGGGTCGGCGGCGGCGGCGCGGGAGCTGGCGCGGCCGGTACCGAAGGTCACGGCGGCGGGACCCAGTGTGCGCGAGGACCCGCTGAGGGGGCTAGACATGCGCTTGACCTACCGCACGGTGCGAGTGTTGTTGGCGATCGCCGCGGCGCCAGGGGCGTCGAACCGGCAGGTGGGCGACGCGGCGGGGATCGCGGACCAGGGCCAGACCTCGAAGTTGCTGCAGCGCCTGCTGCACCTCGGGTTGATCCTCAACGCGGGCGACGGCGAGGTCCGTCGCGGGGGGCCGAACGCGTGGCGGCTCACGCTCCGTGGGGAGCAGTTGCAGCGTACGATCCACGCCCAGGCCCGCGCGGATGACGGGCCGGCCGGCGCGGAGGAGGGTCGCTGAGCGCCTGGGTGCGAACGGCATAGCGATGAGGAAACGGGGGTTTGCCCCTGGTTTGACGACCTCCGAGGGCGGCCTCCGGAGGTGTTCGTGGTTGGGGGCTTGACGCGGGCCTACGAACGTGTATATGATGGGCAACACACGGTGGTCTTTTGGGTCGCCGGGTGTTTTTCAACATAGATCAGGTTTGGGTCCGGGCCCTCGCGGCCGGCCCGCTGAAGCGCTTGTAAATGGGAGCCCTTGGGAGAGGGAGCCTGGGTCGAATTGCTCGAGGGAGTTGTTTACGCGTGAGTTCTGGAGGGACAGACGTGATGAGAGTTCTCGCGCCCCGTCAGGGGGGCGTAGCTAGATGCGGCAGCAGCCTGCCGCATCTCTCTCTCTCTCTCTCTCTCTTGTGCCTCTCGGCTAGCCGCTGAGAGCCCTCTGCGGCCGGTCCTGGCGGGCCGTCCGGTATCCCCCCCGGGGGGGTGGGGTAGACCTGCGCTTCGCTGGCTGTTTTTGATGGTCCGCAGCCTGTCTTTCACGCAACGCGTGCGTGCATCTAACTTCTTCGCCGCCGCGGGCCGCCCGTGCGCGGTGGCCTTGTGCTGCCCGCGTGCGGGTGGGTTTTGTATGGATTCCTTCTGGGAGGGGATGGTGTGATGATTGCTCGCCGGTCGCTGTCGAGAACGCTCGTTGTGTTGTGCGCCGTGGTCGGCGGGTTGCTGTTCGTGTGGAGCGCGCCGGCGCTGGCGCAGCGCGAGCACGTGTTCAGCAAATCGTTCGGGAGCGAAGGCTCGGGCGACGGGGAGCTGGCGCAGCCCGGCGCGGTGGCGGTGAACGAAGCGACCGGCGATGTGTACGTGGTCGACCGGGGTAACGAGCGCGTGGAGATCTTCAGCTCGACGGGGGCGTATGTGGGGCAGTTCAATGGTGAAGGATCGCCGACCGGGCGATTCTCGTGGTTGGTTGAAGATTCCAGGGAAGGGGAGGGGGGCTCGGTGGCCGTCGACAGCTCGATGAACCCTAGCGATCCTTCGAGAGGCGACGTGTACGTGGCCGATCAGGGCCGAGGCGTGGTCGATAAGTTCAGCGCGAGCGGCGAATATTTGGGACAGGTGACGGGCTCATCCCCAACCGCTCCCTTTCCCGCCCAGCCTAGGCCAGGTGCAATCCACCTGGCTGCAATCGCGGTCGACCCCAGCGGTGAGCTGTGGGTGCAGGTCGGCGAACTGGCCTCGAGGATGTACGTTTTCAACGATGCCGTGACGAACGCATTCCTTTCGTCGACCGAGGTCAAGTCGAACTTCAAGGGTCTGAGCGCGGAAAGCGCGCCGGCATTGTTCGGTTTCGCGCTTGAATCGGAAGACAACTTCTATATCGGGTATCGCCCGTTTGATCTCTCTCGGTTCGCGACCCCGGCTAAGTTCTCGAAGGCAGGCGAAGTGCTCGATCAAGAACTGGACGGCGAAGAAACGAGCGGTCTCGCCGTCGATCTGTCGAGCGACGACGTGTACGTCGATCACGAAACGAGCGTCGCGGCCTACGGCCCGTCGAACTCGCTGATCGAGCGGTTCGGCTCGCCGCAGATGCAGGCCAGTGAAGGCATCGCGGTCGACTCGGCGACGGGGATCGTCTACGTCTCCAGCGCGTCGGGGGATGCGGTCGATGTGTTCTCGGCATTCGTCGTCCCGGACGTGAGTACGGGCTCGGCGTCGAACTTCGCCGAAACATCGATGACGGTAAGCGGCGTCGTGAACCCCGACGGGCTGCCCGTCACCGAATGCGTGTTCGAATACGGCACAACCACGGCATACGGGCAGAGTGCGGCATGTTCCCCCAGTCCGGGCTCCGGCAGCGGCCCGGTCGATGTGAGCGCGAACCTGACCGGCCTGGAACCGTTGACCAAGTACCACTTCCGGCTGAAGGCATCCAACGCAAACGGCGCCAACATCGGTAGCGACCGCACGTTCCTGACGCCCGAGCCGGTCGTGCTCAGCGAAGAGGGCGTGACAGACGTCTCCTCGACGAGCGCGCTGTTCCAGGCGTCAGTCGACCCGGGGGGCTCGGACACGACGTACGCCTTCGAATACGGGACGAGCGTCTCCTACGGACAGAGTGTGCCCATCCCAGCCGGGGATCTCGGCCCGGAGACGAGCAGCGAGGCGGTCGCTGTGCGCGCCGAGGATCTGCCGGACGAGACGACGTATCACGTCCGTGTCGTCGCGAGCAACGTGCTCGGCACGGTGTATGGGCCGGATGAGACGTTCACGACGCAGACCGGTGGTGGCGCGTTCTCGCTGCCCGATGGCCGGGAGTGGGAACTGGTCTCACCGCCCGTCAAGGACGGCGCGAGCATCGAACCGATCGGGCCATACACCTTGAGTGGTGGAGGGTTGATCGAGTCCTCGGTCGACGGCAGCGCGATCAGCTATGTCGCGAGCGGCCCGGTCGGGAGCAACGTGCTCGGTAATCCGGCTCCACTCGCGCCGACGCAGGTGCTCTCGCGGCGCGGCGCGGACGGCTGGTCCTCGGAAGACATCTCGCCACCGCACAGGGCGGCTGGCGAAGTCGGGGAGAATGAATACCAGTTCTTTTCGTCCGACCTCTCTTTAGGCCTGGTGGATCCGACCGCCGAAGCGCCGCTCTCGCCCGAAGCGACGGAACGCACCCCATATCTGCGCGAAAATGCCAGCGGGACCTATTTGCCGCTGGTGGAGCCCAACGACGTGGCGCCGGGAACCAAATTCGGTGACGCCGAAAGCCTTCTTGTCATTGCCGCAACGCCGGATCTATCGCACGAGCTTATCCTGTCCAACGACGCGCTGACCACTACGGGACTCCCGCTCGAACCCGCCCATAAAAATCTCTACGAGTGGTCTGCGGGCCGGTTGCAGCTCGTAAATGTCCCGGGTGGCACTGTCCGTGAAGGCGCCATCGCTGGACGGGATCGGTATTTTGAGCGGGGTATGTTGTCGAGTGACGGTTCGCGGGTCGCCTTCGAAAGTAACAACGGTGGTGTGCGTCTCTATTCCCGCGATATGGTGACGGGTGAGATGGTTGAGGTGGATGAACCGGCGCCAGGAGTCTCGCCGCCCCCTTTCCACGACGCGGCGTTTCAGATCGCGAGCGCGGATGGCTCGATGGTGTTCTTCACCGACGAAGAGCCTCTGACGCTCGATTCGAAGCTGAACCCTCTGCCGCCAGGGCAGGGAGGTCCCAGCGACCTGTATGTGTATGACACCGATACGGGTTCGTTGACGGATCTGTCGGTTACCCGGAATACGGGGGAACAGGCGAGTGTTCAGCGTCAGGTCGTGGGCACGAATGGAGATGGCACGGTTGTATACTTTGTGGCCAGGGGTGTGCTGGCCGGCGGTGCGGAAGCGGGCGCGGACAACCTGTATGTGGAGTCCGAGACGAGCTCGTCTTGGTCGGCGCCACGGCTTATCGGGGTTCTCTCTGAAGAAGACAGCAACGACTGGGGAGCCAATGCCGTGAACAGCCTTGTGGATCTCACGTCGAGGGTATCGAGGAATGGGCGGTACCTGGCGTTCATGTCGGATCGCAGCTTGACGGGGTATGACAATCGTGACGCGATCAGCGGACAGCCGGACGAGGAGGTCTTCCTCTACGACGAGCAGACCGGTCAGCTGAAGTGCGTGTCATGCGATCCGACGGGAGCGCGACCCGACGGTCTCCTCGTGGGGAGAGAACAGAACCAGCCGCTCGCGGACAAGTCCCAGCTCTGGGTAGGTCGCTGGCTGGCGGGGAATATCCCCGAGTGGACGCATGTGAGCAATCCCGGCGGCGAAGTGGAGACCGGCTATCCGTCGCGTGTGGTTTCCGACGAAGGGCGACTGTTCTTCAACAGCTTCGATTCGCTGGTGGCGCAGGATACGAACGGGAAGGCGGATGTGTACGAGTACGAGCCCGAGGGAGTCGGCTGTGCGCGCCCGGGCGGCTGTGTCGCATTGATCTCGTCGGGGACCTCGGGTGAAGAATCGGCGTTCCTGGATGCGAGCGAAAACGGCGACGATGTGTTCTTCCTGACGGCGGCGAGGCTCGTGCGGCAGGATGTCGATAGCTCGTATGATGTGTATGACGCGCATATCTGCTCGCAGGCGGTGCCGTGTGTGAGCGAGCCGGTTTCGCCGCCGCCATGCACCAGTGGGGATGCGTGCAAGGCGGCGCCTTCGCCGCAGCCGGCGATCTTCGGTGCGCCGTCGAGTGCGACGTTCGCGGGGGCGGGCAACGTCGCGCCGTCCGTGGCGGCGGAAAGCGTAAGCATGCCGAAGCGGGGCGCGAAGCGGAAGCCCTCTCACGCAAAGCGCAAACCCAAACCGAAGGGCAGAAGCAGGGGTAGGGGCAGGGGTAAGGGTAAGAGTTCGCGGGCGCGCAGGAGCTTGTCCGCCGGGACCAGGCGCTAGGAGGAATGATGATAAGAGTCGGTAAGCTGGCTGTTCTAAAGGTGGTCCTGGCGCTGGTGCTGGTGTGTGTGACAGCTGGTGTGGGTGTCGCGTCGGCGTTCGCCGAAGGCGAAACGCCGTGGTGGCATGTGCTGGCGACGGTCGCGCCCGCCGACCTCGTGCACGGGGGCATCGGTAAGGTGGTGGTGGCGGCGAGCAATCTCGGGGACGACGAAGCGAATGGCTCCAGTCTGCCGATCACGCTCACCGATGACCTGCCGGCGGGGGTCGTGCCGATCGGTATCGTCGGCGAGGCTGGCCCGGTCGGGTTCTCCGGTGAAGGGGAATGCTCCCTTGAAGCGGTGAGCTGCACGTTCCGTCAGAGCATCCGCCCGTATGAACAGGTCGTGATCGAATTGAAGGTGCGCGTCGAAGCGGACGCGCAGTCGGGTGTGAATGAAGCGGTTGTTGAAGGCGGCGGCGCGACAGCGGTCGCCAAGCGCCAGCCGTTTACGATCGGTGAAAAAGCGACGCCGTTTGGTGTGGAATGGTTCGAAGAGGCCCCGGAGGGTGTCGGCGGCTTGGTCGATACGCAGGCCGGGTCACATCCCTTTCAGTTTACGACGACGCTGAATCTCAACCAGCGGATCAAAGAATCCGGTCAACTGTCGGGTATCGCGGAGACCCCGGCGTTGGCGAAGGACCTGCGGTTCTATCTCCCCGCGGGCATGGTCGGAAATCCGCAGGCGGTCCCGCAGTGCACGAGCGGGGAGTTCTCCACGATAGTCGGCTATGCGAATGAGTGCCCGCCGGCCACGGCGGTTGGTGTTGCGAACACGACCGTGCTGTTTCCCGGTTTGGTGCCGCGGCCGTTCACGTTCCCGACGCCGCTGTTCAATCTGGTGCCGAATCCCGGTGAGCCGGCGCGCTTCGGGTTCGAGGTGCTCGGTGTCCCGGTGATCCTCGATACCTCGGTGCGGACCGGCGGGGACTATGGCGTCGTCGTCACCGTCAGCGACATCCCGGAGCTGACGGAGCTCTTGGGTAGCCAGGTGACGTTCTGGGGCGCCCCGGGCGATCCGCGGCACAACCGGGCCCGGGGTTGGGGCTGCCTCGCCGGCGGACTCCTCAACAGCTTCCCGTGTATAGCGTCCAACGAAACCGGCTACCAGCCACTGCTGACGCTCCCGACATCCTGCACGACGCCATGGAGCCCAACGGTCACCGTGGATTCATGGGCGGAGCCGACCGTGCAGGCCGCGGGGGAATACAGGCTGCACGACGAATTTGAACATCCGCTGGAGTTGACCGGGTGTAACCGTTTGACGTTCGATCCATCGGTGAGTTTGACGCCGGATGGGCAGGCGGGAAGCACGCCGACGGGGTTGACGGTCGGCATCCACGTGCCGCAGACAGCTGGGTTGAACCCGACGGGGGATGCCCAGGCGACTGTGCGGAACACCACGGTCACGCTGCCGGCGGGCGTCGTGTTGAACCCAGCCGGGGCGGATGGGCTGTCCGCGTGTGGGGAGAGCGAGGTCGGCCTGAACTCCCCCGAAGAAGTGACCTGCCCGGAATCCTCGAAGGTCGGGACCGTGGAAATCCGCTCGCCGCTGCTGCCTAACCCGCTGGTCGGCGCGGTGTACCTCGCCGACCAGGACGCGAACCCGTTCGGGTCGCTCGTCGCTCTGTATATCGTCGCGCGGGACCCGGTGTCCGGCGTCCTGGTGAAGCTCGCTGGACAGGTCACCCCAGATCCGGTGACGGGCCAGCTCGTCTCGACGTTCAAGGAAACGCCGCAACTGCCCTTCGAAGACCTGAACGTGAACTTCTTCGGCGGCTCCCGCGCGCCACTGGGGACCCCGGCGTTGTGCGGTGGCTATACGACGACGGCGTCGATCGAACCGTGGTCGGGGACCGAACCGATCGACTCCTCCTCGGAATTCGGGATCACGAGCGGGCCGAATGGCACACCGTGCAGCAGCCCGCTGCCGTTCAAGCCGAACCTGACGGCGGGTACGACGAGTATCCAGGCGGGGGGCTTCAGCCCCTTCACGATGACCATGGGCCGCGAAGACGGCGAACAGAACCTGCAGTCGATCCAGTTGCACATGCCCCCGGGACTGCTCGGCACGCTCTCCACCGTAAAGCTGTGTGGGGAACCCCAGGCCGACCAGGGGACGTGCGGCCCGGAAAGCCTGATCGGGCACACGACGGTCAGTGTTGGCTTGGGTGGGAACCCGTATAGCGTAACCGGCGGTGAAGTATTCATCACTGGGCCGTACGAGGGAGCGCCGTACGGCCTGTCGATCGTGAACCCGGCGAAGGCCGGGCCGTTCGACCTGGGGAAAGTGATCGTCCGTGCGAAGATCGAAGTGGACCAGACGACGGCTGCATTGACGATCACGACCGACCCATCGGGTCCGTACGCGATCCCGCACATCCTCGACGGAATCCCGTTGCAGATCAAGCACGTGAACGTCTCGATCGACCGGCCGCAGTTCACGTTCAACCCGACGGACTGCAGCCCGCTGGCGCTCACCGGCAGCCTCGGCTCGAGCGAAGGGTCCACATCGGCGCTCGCGGTGCCGTTCCAGATCACGAACTGCGCGGTGCTCGCATTCAAGCCGAAGCTGACCGCGTCCACGTCGGGGAAGACAACCAGGGCGGGCGGCGCGAGCCTGACGGTCAAATTGGGCTACCCCGCGGGGCCGTACGACGCGAACATCGCCAGAGTCAAAGTGGAACTGCCGAAGGCGCTGCCGTCGCGGTTGACGACGTTGCAGAAGGCGTGCAAGGCGGCCACCTTCGAAGCGAACCCCGCGGAATGCCCGGCGGCGTCGATCGTCGGTCACGCGACCGCGTCGACGCCGGTGATCCCGGTGCCGTTGACGGGCCCGGCGTACTTCGTTTCGCATGGTGGGGAACAGTTCCCCAGCCTGATCATCGTGCTGCAGGGCTACGGCGCGACAGTGCACCTGGTGGGCTCGACGTTCATCAACGAAAAGACGGGGATCACGAGCAGCACGTTCAAGACGATCCCGGATGTGCCGGTGGGGACGTTCGAATTGACGCTGCCCCAGGGCCAGTACTCGGCGCTGGCGGCGAACCGCAACCTCTGCAAGACGTCGCTGGCGATGCCGACCGAATTCACCGGGCAGAACGGCGCGCAGATCCACACGAGCACGAAGATCGCGGTCACGGGCTGTCCGAAGGTCAAGAAGGCGTCGCACAAGAAGCGGAAGAACCGGCATGCCCATACGCGTGCCAAGAAGCGGAGAGGGTGAGTGAGTCATCCCACGTGCCGCTATCAGCGACGGGGTTTCCTTCGCGCGCGAGCAGGTCGACGAGATCCAGCGCACCAGGGTTCTCGGTGCGCTCTGCGAGGTCGTCGCCGAACGGGGTGCGTCTGGTGCGACAGTCGCGCACATCGTGGCCCGGGCGGGCGTATCGCGCCGGACGTTCTACGAACTGTTCGCGGACCGCGAGGACTGCTTCTTGGCGGCGTTCGATCACGCGGTGGAGCGCTCGGCGGCCAGGGTGGTCCCCGTGTTCGAGGGCGCGGGGCGCTGGCGGGAGCGGATGCGGGGTGCTTTGGTGGCGCTGCTGGGGCTCTTCGACGAGGAGCCCGATCTCGGCGCGCTCTGTGTGGTGCATGCGCTCGGCGCGGGCCCGCGAGCGCTGGAGCGCCGAGCGGAGATGGTGCGCGTGCTCGTCGCAGCGGTCGAGGAGGGTTGCGAGGAAGCGAGGCGGGGCGAGGTGGCGCCGCTCAGCGGAGAGGGCGTCGTCGGCGCGGTGCTCGCGGTGCTGCACACGCGCCTATCCGACCTCGACAGGGAGTCGACGCGTAATGGCCCGCCCTTGACAAGCCTGGCGGGCCCGCTGATGGGGATGATCGTGCTGCCCTACCTGGGCCCTGCGGCGGCGGCGCGGGAGCTGGCGCGGCCCGCGCCGAAGGTCATGGCGGTGCGGTCCAGTGCGCGCGAGGACCCCCTGAAGGGTCTCGACATGCGCCTGACCTACCGCACGGTGCGGGTGCTGTTGGCGATCGCGGCGCGGCCGGGGGCGTCGAACCGTCAGGTCGGGAACGCGGCGGGGATCGCCGACCAGGGTCAGACCTCGAAGCTGCTGCAGCGCCTGCTGCACCTCGGGTTGATCCTCAACGCGGGCGACGGCGAGGTCGGTCGCGGGGGGCCGAACGCGTGGCAGCTCACGCTGCGCGGGGAGCAACTGCAGCGCACGATCCATGCGCAGACGCGCGCGGAGCACGGGCCGGCCGATATGAAGGGGGGCCGCTGAGATGAACTGGGGGCGCCACCCGCCGTGATCCCGCGCTCGTGGGACGAGCTCGGTCTCGTCGCTTGTGCTTCTGCCGCCGTCCGGGCTTCGGGCGGTGGTCGTGTCTTTACTAGAGGAGAGGGGGATGGGATGTGGGGTGTGCGCCGGCTTGTCGTGCCTCTGTTGGTATCGGTGTGTGCGTTTGGTGGTGTCTTCACGCTCTCCGTGGATTGCGCGGGGGCGGCGACCCAGTTCGGCAGCACCGGTAACGGCGCGGGACAGCTCCTATCTCCGACCGGTGTCGCGGTCGACGCGGCCGGTGACGTGTATGTCGGGGATTCTGGAAACCATCGCGTCGACAAGTTCGAAGCGGGGGGCCCCTTCGCGCTGGCGTGGGGCGAAGGGGTGCTGAGCGGGCTCGAAGAATTTCAGATCTGCACGAGCGTATGTGAAGAAGGGCGTGAACAGAAGGAACGCTCGACGGTCGGTGGTCCATTCGGTGGATACCCCAGCGGAGTGGCGGTCGACGACGAACTTGGAAGCCCCTCCCTCGGGGATGTGTATGTGGCCGATTACCCGCGCGAACGCGTGGAGAAGTACGGGCCGAACGGGGAATTTCTATTGATGTTCGGCGGGCATGTGAACCGGCGCACGAGCGGGGATGTGTGTCTCGCCACAGAAGAATGCGGCTTTGGGACTGAAGGGGCCGGGGACGGGGAATTCAGCTGGTCGGGCGGCGGCTTCGTCGCTGTCGGTCCGGGCGGCGACGTGTACGTCGGCGATATGGCGCGTGTGCAGGTGTTCACAGCCGCGGGCGCCTGGAAGGAAAGCATCTCGCTGTCTGGTCTCTCCAGCACGGCCGCTGTGAAGGCGTTGGCGGTGAACGCGACGGGGGACGTGTATGTGTATGACCGGGGCGTCCCAGGGGTGCGGGAGTTCGAACCGGGAGGGATCGAAGCCGGCTTTCAGCTCGATCCGGGCAGCACGTCGGTGACGGCGCTGGCGCTCGATGCCGCGGGCGATGTGTATGTCGGCGATTCCGGCGGCGGCTTCCATGTGCTGGAGTACGACTCGGCCGGCGGGGAGCTTGCGAACTTCGGGTCTGGCACCGTCGCTGGCGGCAACGGGGGCCTGGCGTTCTCGGCGGTCACGCAACGGCTGTATGCGTCAGCCTTTGAACAGAACAGGGTATGGGTGTTGGCGGCGCCCCCGCCGGGGCCGTTGATCGATAGCGAGTCATCCGTGTCCGGGCTGCGGGGCGCCGCGACGCTCGAAGCCCAGGTCGACCCTGAGGGCAACGCAACGACCTACCATTTCGAATACGTCGGTGAGACTCAATATCTGAGCGGGGGCTTCGCGAGCGCAACGAGCACGCCCAGCGCCACGGCCGCGTCCGGCCTCTTCGAAGATCACACGGCCGTCGTCGAATTGACGGGCCTGGTCCCGGGAGGGACCTACCACTACCGGCTCGTGGCCGACGATTCGGCCGGCCATGCGACCGTCGGCCCGGACCGGGTGCTCGAAACGACGCCGCCGGCGCTGATCGAAGGCCCGTGGGCGACGAATGTTGCGGGCACGAGCGCGACGCTGTCAGCGCGGGTAGACCCGTTGGGCGCGAGCACGGAATACCGGCTCGAATACGGGACGGACACCTCCTACGGACACGCCCTGTCCGGGAGTGTGGGTAGCGGTATGGGCTATGTGCCGGTCGGCTATCACGTGCAGGGACTGCAGGCGGGCACGGTCTATCACTACCGGGTCGTGACGGTCAGCGCAGTCGGGACCGTCGCAGGCGCCGATCGTACGTTCAGCACGCAGGTGGTCGCCGGACAGGGGGCGGCTCTGGCGGATGGGCGCGCCTGGGAACTCGTGTCGCCGCCAAACAAGAGCGGCGCCCTGATCGAAGTCTTCGGCGGTACCCCGGTGCAGGCGGCGGACGATGGCAGCGGGATCGCCTATGCGGCGACCGAAGCGATCGGGGAAAACCCGGTGGGCAAGACCCCGATCTCGCAGATCCTCTCCAGGCGCGGCCCCGCCGGCTGGGAGTCGCAGGACATCACGCCGCCGCACAGCCTTGGAACACAGCAGGAAATCGACGTCGAGGGCCCTGAATATCGGGTATTCTCCCCGGACCTGTCGCTTGCCGCGGTCCGGCAGGAGGGGACCGCACGGACGCCTCTTTCGCCTGAAGCGACGGAAGGAAAACTGTACCTGCGCAACGATACCGATGGGAGCTATAGGCCGCTCCTCACGGCGGCGAATGTCCCAGCGGGCACAAAACTCGAAGGGGAAGTGGGGGAATCGCTAAAAAACCGTGAATCCGCGGTGGAATTCGTCGCAGCGACACCGGATTTGAGTCACGTGATCATCAAGTCCGAGTTGGCGCTGACCCCCGGAATCCCGGAAGTCAGGACAGAAAACGTGGATCAATATTTATATGAGTGGAGCGCCGGGCGACCGCAGCTGGTGAGCGTCCTGCCCGACGAAGAAGCGACGGCCGGGGCGCAGCTGGGTGGCGAAGGGAATGGGTTCGGCTCGGCCCGACGCGCGGTATCGAGCGACGGCCGCTGGGTGGTCTGGTCGTTGGGGGGTAACCCGTACTACTCTGAACGGGAACACGCGACGCTGTACGTCCGCGACATGACCGCCGGGAAGACCACGCAGATCGGCGCCCGTCATAATCCGATCCTGCAGACGATGAGCAGTGACGGGTCACGGATCTTCTTTCTGGAAGATGGTGAATTGTACGAGTTCGACACAGGAACCGCTACACAGATGGATCTCACGGTCGACCACCTCGCCGGCGAAGCCAGCGCGGGCGTGAAGGACGCCGTGCTCGGCGCAAGCGAAGACGGTTCGTACGTGTATTTCGTGGCGACGGGCGTCCTGGCAAGCGGGAGCGCCGCGGTGGCGGGCGAAGACAACCTCTATGTGGCGCACGAGCACGGCGGCGAATGGACGATCGGCTATATCGCCACGCTGTCGAGCGCCGACGAACATGACTGGTACAGCAAGGCGTTCGGGGGGCCGGTGAATCTCAACGGCGTGAGATCGAGGGTCTCGCCGGGCGGCCGCTACCTGGCGTTCATGTCGAGCAGGTCGCTGACCGGCTATGACAACATCGACGCGGGCAGTGGACAGCCCGACGACGAGGTGTACCTGTACGACGCGCTCACCGGGCATCTGGTGTGCGCGTCGTGCGATCCGACGGGGGCACGGCCCGTGGGGGTGCTCGACACGGCGACAAACGTGCTCGGGGACCGCAATCTCAGGACCGACGCCGCCCTGAAGGGTCAGTGGGTCGCTGGCTTCGTCCCGGGCTGGGTCGAAGTTCGCTTTGAACGCTCGCTGTATCAGCCGCGGTATCTATCGGACAGCGGCCGGCTGTTCTTCGATAGCCCCGACGCGCTCGTGCCGCAGGACACGAACGGGCTGCTGGACGCATACGAGTATGAGCCCGCGGGTATCGGCAGCTGCGAAATGGGGAGCGCTACGTTCAGCACGCGTTCCGGGGGCTGTGTGAGCCTGATCTCCTCGGGTACGTCCGATCAGGAATCGGCGTTTGTGGATGCCAGCGAAACGGGGAACGACGTGTTCTTCCTGACCGCGAGCCGACTGAGCGCCGCGGACTACGACAACAGCCTTGACGTGTATGACGCCCACGTCTGCACGACGAGCGTGCCGTGTACGACCGCTCCGGTGGCGCCGCCACCGTGCACTTCTGGGGATTCGTGCAAGGCCGCACCGTCCCCGCAGCCCGAAGTGTTCGGAGCTCCGCCGAGCGGGACGTTCTCGGGGGCCGGCAACATACTCGAAGAAGCCAAGCCGGAAGTGGTCAAGCCGCACGTTTCCAAGCGCAAAAAAAAGACGAAGCGCAGGGCGAAAGGGAAGAGGCGCAGAGGGAAAGCGAGAGGACACGAGGTCAGGCGAGCGCGACGGGCTCGCGCTACGAGAACGAGTGGAAAGGGGGGCGGGCGATGAGTGGATATACGCTCAGGAGAGTTGTCGTGAGGGCGGGCCTGTCGGCTGTCGCGGTGGTGTTGGTCGCGTCATGCGGTGCGGGCCGGGCGTCTGCGGCGACGCCGTGGTGGCATGTCGATACCGTCTCCGCGCCGGCGAACACTGCGGCTATCGAAGACCGGGTGGTGGTGGAAGTGAGCAATCTGGGCGACGCGATGGCCAACGGGTTCGAACAGCCTGTGACTGTTGTGGACAGGTTGCCCGCGGGCGTGACTGCGACCAATATCTACGGAGAAGGGGGAGGCAGCGAACTGAACAGGACGAACGCGGCGGCCTTCACGAGCTGCACGCTGGCGACGCTGACGTGCACCTACAGCGGGCCGCTGCTGCCTTACGAACGGTTGATGATCGCGATGACGGTCACGGTGGCGCCCGGTGCGGGCCGTGGCGAGAACGAAGTGAGCGTGTCTGGCGGCGGGACGTCCCCGGTCGTCCAGCGGCGGCCGCTGGCGCTCGGGGGCGCGCCGGCACCGTACGGGGTCGAAAACTATGAATTGACTCCCGAAGAAGAGGGCGGCGCGCTGGATACCCAGGCTGGATCGCATCCGTTTCAGTTCACGACGACGTTCGGGCTGAGCGCGCAGTCGGTGCCTCGCCAGTCCGGTTCAGGGGCCAACGAAGCTCTCGCGGAAGTCGAGCCGCTCGGACTGACCAAGGACCTGCGCTTCAATCTGCCGCCTGGGCTGGTCGGTAACCCAACTGTGCTGCCGCAGTGCAGCACATACGTCTTCACGCACCAGTCGACTCTGACCAGCGAAGAACAGGTCGAATGCCCTGCCGACTCAGCCATCGGCGTCGCCACGGTGATAGTCACCAATGTACGCGCAGGCACACAGGTGCCGTGGGCCGAATCGAAGCCTCTGTACAACCTCACACCATCGGTGGGAGAGCCCGCGAAGTTCGGCTTCACGACGCTTGCCGGACCGGTGGTGCTCGACACATCGGTGCGCACCGGGGGAGACTATGGCGTTGTCGTCACGGTGCCCAATATCCTCCAGGACGTCGCCTTCATCGGCAGCCAGGTTACGTTTTGGGGCGACCCGAGCGAAACCCGGCACGACACTGTGCGCGGTGGATGCCTGGATGAGTTCAGCTTCGGAGAAAGCGGACTTCAGGAAGTCTCCTGTCCGGGGCAGGCGAACGGGCAGCCGTTCCTGGTGCTGCCGACGTCGTGTACGGGCCCGTTGCGGACCAGTATGGAAGCCGATTCGTGGGAGCAGCCCGGGAAGTTCGCGACCACGGAATACACCTCTGCGAATGTCGCCGGTGAACCGTACGGGCTGGACGGGTGCAACCGCTTGAGCTTCGAACCGTCGATCGAGGTCGCGCCGGATGGGCAGGCCGGCAGTTCGCCGACGGGTTTGACTGTCGGCGTGCACGTTCCCCAGGCTGCCGATTTGAACCCGGCCGGTGACGGGGAGGCGAACGTGAGGAACACCACGGTGACGCTGCCGGCGGGCGTGGCGTTGAATCCGGCCGGCGCGGATGACCTGTCCGCATGTGGCCTGGGCGAAATCGGCCTCGAAAGCTCAGCTGAACAGACGTGCCCGGAATCGGCGAAGGTCGGGACGGTGGAAATCCATACGCCGCTACTGCCGAATCCGCTGGTCGGCGCGGTGTATCTGGCGCAGCAGGACGCGAACCCGTTCGGGTCGCTGATCGCGCTGTACGTCGTCGCGCGGGACCCCGTGTCGGGTGTGCTGGTGAAGCTCGCGGGGCAGGTCACGCCGAGCCCGGTGACCGGGCAGTTGGTCTCGACGTTCGAAAACACCCCGCAGCTTCCGTTCGAAGATCTAAGTCTGCATTTCTTCGGTGGGTCGCGGGCGCCGTTGGGTACTCCGGCTCTGTGCGGCACATATACGACGACGGCGTCAATCACGCCGTGGTCGGGGAACGCACCGGTGGAATCCTCCTCGGAGTTCCAGATCGCCTCGGGTCCGAACGGCGCGGCGTGCTCTGACCCGTTGCCGTTCGAGCCGAGCCTGACGGCGGGTACGACGAGTATCCAGGCCGGCGGGTTCAGCCCGTTCCGGATGACGATGTCCCGCGGGGACGGGGAGCAGAACCTGCAGGCGATCCAGCTGAAGATGCCCCCGGGGCTGCTCGGCACGCTCTCCACCGTGAAGCTGTGCGGGGAACCGCAGGCCGACCAGGGCACCTGCGGGGCGGAAAGCCTGATCGGGCATACGATCGTCAGTGTCGGCCTCGGGGGGAACCCGTACACCGTGACAGGCGGCGAAGTGTTCATCACCGGCCCGTACGACGGCGCGCCGTATGGTCTGTCGATCGTGAACCCGGCGAAGGCGGGCCCGTTCGACCTGGGGAAGGTGATCGTCCGCGCGAAGATCGAAGTCGATCCGACGACCGCGCAGTTGACGATCACGACGGACCCCTCGGGTCCGTACGCGATCCCGCACATCATCGACGGGATCCCCCTGCAGATCAAGCACGTGAACGTGTCGATCGACCGGCCCGATTTCACGTTCAACCCGACGAACTGCAGCCCGCTCGCGATCACCGGGAACCTCGGTTCGAGCGAAGGGTCCACCTCGGCGCTCTCGGTGCCGTTTCAGATCACGAACTGCGCGGTGCTCGCGTTCAAGCCGAAGCTGACTGCTTCGACGTCGGGGAAAACCACCAGGGCGGGCGGCGCGAGCCTGACCGTCAAACTGGGCTACCCGGCGGGGCCGTACGATGCGAACATCGCCAGGGTCAAAGTGGAACTGCCGAAGGCGCTGCCCTCGCGGTTGACGACGCTGCAGAAGGCGTGCAAGGCGGAAACGTTCGAAGCGAACCCCGCGGGGTGCCCCGCGGCGTCGATCGTCGGCCACGCGACTGCGAGCACACCGGTGTTGCCGGTGCCGTTGACGGGTCCGGCGTACTTCGTTTCGCACGGTGGGGAACAGTTCCCGAGCCTGGTGATCGTGTTGCAGGGCTATGGCGCGACGGTGCATCTGGTCGGTTCGACATTCATCAATGAAAAGACGGGGATTACGAGTAGTACGTTCAAGGCGATCCCCGACGTTCCGGTCGGTACGTTTGAATTGACACTGCCCCAGGGCCAGTTCTCGGCGCTTGCGGCGAACCGCAATCTCTGCAAAACGTCGCTGGCGATGCCGACGGAATTCGTGGGGCAGAACGGCGCGCAGATCCATACGAGTACGAAGATCGCGGTCACCGGCTGTCCGAAGGCCAAGAAGGCGGTGCACAAGAAGCCGAAGAACCGGCATGCCCATCCGCGTGCTAAGAAGCGGAGGGGGTGAGTAAGCGCGGCGGCGCGGGTGGTGCCGGTGTTCGCGGGCGGTGGTCGTTGGCGGGAGCGGGTGCGGGGGGCGTTGGTGGCGCTACTGGGGTTCTTCGATGAGGAGCCGGATCTCGGTGCGCTGTGTGGTGCATGCGCTCGGCGCGGGTCCGCGGGCGCTGGAGCGCCGGGCGGCGGTGGTGGGTGTGCTCGTCGTCGCGGTCGAGGAGGGCCGCGGGGAAGCGAGGCGTGGCGAGGTGGCGCCGCTGAGCGGTGAGGGTGTCGTCGGTGCGGTGCTCGCGGTGCTGCACACACGGCTGTCGGAGCGTGGTGCGGGGCCGGCGCTGGGCTCTGAGTTGGTTGGGGGTGGGGCGCCGGCGCGTGGTGGGGCGCGGACGCGTGGTGGGGGGTTGGCGGGCGACTCTGAGTCGGCGCGCATCGGCGCCTTGCCCCCGGTTTGATGACCTCCGAGGGCGGCCTCCGGAGGTGTTCGTGGTTGGGGGCTTGACGCGGACCTACGAACGTGTATATGATGGGCAACACACGGTGGTCTTTTGGGTCGCCGGGTGTTTTTCAACATAGATCAGGTTTGGGTCCGGGCCCTCGCGGCCGGCCCGCTGAAGCACTTGTAAATGGGAGCCCTTGGGAGAGGGAGCCTGGGTCGAATTGCTCGAGGGAGTTGTTTACGCGTGAGTTCTGGAGGGACAGACGTGATGAGAGTTCTCGCGCCCCGTCAGGGGAGCGTAGCTAGATGCGGCAGCAGCCTGCCGCATCTCTCTCTCTCTCTCTCTCTTGTGCGCCTCAGCTAGCCGCTGAGGCCCCCTTTTCTGCGACCGCCGCGGGGCGCGTGCCCGCGGCGGTCTTCTGCTGCCCGCGCGCGGGCGGGTATCTGCCGGCCTCCCCGGGGGGAGGGCGGCCCTATGTCTTAACACGACCGTCGAGGAGGTTCTGTGCTGATGTTCTCTGGGATACGTAGGCGCGTCACGTACGCGAACGTCGCGGTGACAGTCGCTGTGGTGTTCGCGATGAGCGGTGGGGCGTATGCCGCGAGCCGGTATGTGATCACCTCGACGAAGCAGATCAGCCCGAAGGTGCTGAAGGCGCTGCAGGGCAAGGCCGGCGCGGCGGGCGCGAATGGGACCAACGGGACGAACGGGAGCAACGGTGCCCCAGGCGAAAAGGGTGCCCCGGGTCCTCAGGGACCGGAAGGCAAAGCCGGCACGAACGGCACCCCGGGTACGAGCGTCACGAACACGGCTGTGCCGGTCGGTGTGTCGAAGTGCGAAGAACGCGGCGGCGCGGAATTCAAGGCGGGGGCGGGGAGCGCGACGTACGCCTGCAACGGCCAGACCGGCTTCACCGAAACCCTGCCTGGAGGCAAGACGGAGACGGGGGCCTGGTTCGCCGAATCCGGCGCCTCGAAGGTGATTCACTTCGCGGTCTCCTTCGCGATCCCGCTCGCTGCCCCGATCGCGACGGCGGAAGCGCACTTTGTCACCGCCGAACAGGTCGCGAAAAATGAAATCCCCGCCGGTTGCGGTGGGACGCCGGTCGAACCGAAGGCGGACCCAGGCAATCTCTGTCTATTCGAAGGTGGAGCCTCGGGCGGCTTCAGCGAAGGCATCGGTTTCATCCAACATCCCGGGGTGTCCGAAACAGGGGCAGGAACGACCGGCGCCGTCGTGACCCATCAGACCGCTGGAGAAAACGAGGGCTATGACGGCACCTGGGCGGTGAGCGCTGGGTAGCGCCAATCGTCTAAGTGCAGCTTGCCACCCGCTGTGTGACTCCTCGATGTAAGGAGAGCATCGGGAGCATCGACGCCACCACGCATAGATGAACATTGAAACCGAGAAAGGCACGATCGTGAAAACCACAGAGCACTACGCGAAGTCCACTTCCACACCGGAGACCGGTCGCTTCGCCATGCTCCGTGTCCTCCTGGGCAGCCAAAGGAGGGGAGCGCCCATCGTTTATCGCGTATCTCTCTTTTCGGCCTTATCACTGGTGGGGCTTTTCCTCTGGGTTGTACCGGGCTCTGCTCTCGCTAGCTCGCCGCCAGAACCTAACGGAGCCATGTGTGTGGGAGTAACTCACATGTCAATGAAACTTACAGGCGAGCTCGGGCATTTCAGCACCGAAAATCAGCCTGTAAGCTGGGCCTTTGAATATGCCGGTAGCGAAGCCGGTCCCTGGACGCTGGTTCCGGGCGCCAGCGGCACGGTGACCCAGGCCGAAATGGAAGCCCATCCGATGGACGTGCCTCTTGCTGCCACGTTTGCGGGACTGACAGCTGAAGTTGTCTACTACGTGCGTCTGACTGCCACCAACGCCTCGGGCACCAGAACGGCCCCGTTCGAAACCGAAGAATCTACGGGCGAAAAGCGGGATTATCGTTGTGAAGCCGTGCCGTTTTATCCGACCTTTGTCAGGGTACAAGAATTTACTGGCATCAAGGGAACTGCTGCTGAATTGAAGGGCTTCTTCAAGCCTCACGGCGAGGAAGTCCACTGGCAGTTCGAATACGCGAACAGCGAAAATGGAGAATTCCATGTCGCGCCCGGAGTGAGTGGCACCACTCCTGCGGGGGAAGAAAACGAAGCGGGCTTTAGTTCTGTCTCGGGGGATCTCAGTGGCCTGAGTCCTGCCACCACCTACTATGTCCGGCTCTTCGCAGAATCCGAACCGGCACCTGGTGTTCATAAGGGCGCCACCTCGCCTGTAAAGAGCTTTGAAACGGCGGGGCCGCCCACCGCCACCACGTATGCGGTGCACTCTGTGAGCGGCGAAGATATGGTGGCGCTGGGGGCTGTCGACCCCCACGGCGCCGATTCGCACTACCATTTTGAATACGTATCGCAGCAGCATTTCGAAGAACAGGGGTTTGCCGGGGCTGCCACCACCTCCGAAATGGATGCGGGCTCGGGCTACGCTTACGTCGGCGCAGGTGGGGATCTCCCCGAACTTCAGCCTGGCGTCACCTACCGCTACCGGCTGATTGCAAGCAACGAAGCCGCCCCGCAGGGTGTTCACAGCGGTGAGCAGACCTTGACGGTGCCGGTCTTGCCGGAGGTAGGTGTGAGCGAAGGCTGTCCCAATGAAGCGCTCCGCATTGGCCCGTCGGCTGCGTTGCCGGACTGTCGTGCCTATGAGCAGGTCACGCCCGCCGAAAAGAACGGAGCGCAGGACACGGATACAGGCATTGGTATCACCGATGAATTTCGCGTGAGTGAAGATGGTGAACATTTCATGTTGCATGCGCCGGGCACGCAGTGGGGGTCGAGTCCTGACGCCAGCAAGTCGAACTACTTCTTCTCGCGGACATCCGGAGGGTGGCAGATGACCTCCGCGACTCCGCAGCCGCAGGCCGCGATCGACTCCTATGTTCCGGTGGTGTTCAATCCGGACCTGACCGAAGCCGGTATGCAGGTCGGATGGGACGATAGTCCAGTGTCCGCATCGCCGACGGTCGAGCTCCAGGTCGGTCCTCCCGCTGGTCCCTACCTGTCGATCGCGTCGATCCCGAGAAAGTACGTGACCTCCAATCCGCTCCTGGTTGCGGCGTCCCCCGATCTAGGCAAGCTGATCATCGGCACCGAAGATCGTGCGCTGGTGCCCGGGCACGTGAGTGCGACCAAGAGCGGGAACGATCTCTACGAATACTCCGAAGGACAGTTGCGCCAGGTCAATGTGCAGAGTGGGACCCCGGGTGCGCCGATCGGTACGTGTGGTGCCGCGATGACGCGGGGCATCGAAGGGCTCGCGATCCGTCCGCGCGGTGGCGGTGCGCCGACGAGCAGCGCGCACTCCGTCTCGTCCGATGGCGCCCGTGTCTTCTTTTACGCTGTGTCGGGCAGTCAATGCCCCGCACATGAACAACTTGAAAGCGAACTGGAAAACGGCGGACCGCAGACGCATCTTTATGAGCGCGTCAATGGTGTGGAAACCGTCGACATCGGCGAATACAAGTTTCTGGCCGCGAATTCCCAGGGCAGCTCGCTCCTGCTCGAACACGTCAACGGAGGGGCTCACGAAGCCTTCCTGTATGACACCGGGACGCAAACGGCTGAACACCTCTTCACTGTGCCAGGACAGTTCTTCGTCAAGGTCTCAGCCGATTTTTCGACGATCTACATTTCGACTCAAGCGGCCCTGACGCCCGAAGGTCAGGCTGGGACAGGCCAGTCAGCGCTTTACCGGTATGATGTGTCAAGCAAAACCCTTCACTACGTTCCCCTATATTTCAGTGAAATAGTGAACGTGAGCGCCGACGGGCGCTACCTTGTTTTCGAAGGAACTTCGGGAGGCTTTCCCGGCGTCCCCGGCGGCCTCGGTCGAGACGAAGTGGGCAAGCAGATCTATCGTTACGACAGCAGCGAAAACGTCATTGAGTGTATTTCGTGCGCATCGCCATTCGACCCGCGGCCGAGGTTCGCCTCCACCGCCCTCTATGCGATCTATGGCTTCGACGGCACGCCGAGTCAGGTGTTCGCGTCGGAAAACGGCGACTTCGTCTTCTTTGAAACACCGGACGCTCTGGTGCCGCAGGACAGCGACGGCGAAATAGGCCCTTCCACCGAACCTGGCGCCGAACCTGAAGAATTCTTCCGGTCGAGGTCGAGCGATGTGTATGAGTGGCGCCGTGAGGGTGTCGATGGCTGTGCGGCTGTGGAGGGCTGTCTCGCGCTGATATCCGGTGGCCGGGGCGGTGGTTATCTGAGCGAGTTGGTCGGTGCGAGTCCGTCGGGCCGGGACGTGTTCTTTGCGACCCACGAATCGCTTGTTCCCCAGGATACGGACACGGCAGGTGATGTCTATGACGCGCGGATCGATGGCGGCTTCCCGCCGCCGCCGCCTGCTGCGGTGGAATGCGAAGGGGATTCCTGCGCGGTGCCGTTCGTGGCCCCGAACGATCTGACGCCGTCGAGCGCGAGCTTCCAGGGCGCCGGAGACGTCGTGGCCAGCGCCCCAGAATCCAGTGAGACGATCAAGAAGGCGACGCCGAAAACGAAGAAAAGGAAGAAGCAGCAGAGGCAGAGGCGCGCCGTCAAGAGACGAAGGAAGGCTGCCGGCGTGAAACGGTCTGTGCGGCGGCCGGGAGGTGCGAAATGATCGCCCTTGACGGCAGGTATCGGGCTGGGGTGGCGCGCGTCGGTGCTGGCAGGTGGCGCATGGGTATGTTTGCGATGCTTGCGCTTGTGGTGGGCCTTCTGTTCGTGGGATCGGCAGCGGCGGCGCCGAGCGAACAGCCATTCGAAATAGAACCGGGAAGCTTTCACGTGAGCACCTCGACGAGCCAGGCGGGCGCCAATGAGGATCTCACGGTCGCCTTCAATTTCACGCATGACGCGCTGGGTAAGCCGTTGGGCGACGTCCGTGAAACGATCGTCGAACTGCCCGCCGGCTTTGTTGGCAATAACACCGCCCTACCAACGTGCACGTCTGCGCTGCTGACTGCTGTGGCGTCTGGTGGTGGGGGCTCGGGGACTTCGAGCTGTCCGCCGGATACGCAGGTTGGGACGATCGCGCTGGCTCTGACGTTCGGGACCAAGCACCCCGTGAGGATGATCTTCCCGGTGTATAACATGGAAGTCAATTCGCCCGGGATCGTGGCCGAGCTCGGCTTCAAGGCACTCGGGTTTGTCCAGGTGCTGCCGATCACGGTCCGCCCGGGGGACTCCGGGCTGACGGTCACAGCCCCCGATATCGCTTCGCTCACCGAACCCCACGAAATCTCAGTCACGACATGGGGCATTCCCGCCTCGCACGTGCACGACGCCGAACGCGGACTGGTCTGCCAGACGACGACTAGCAGCGAAACCGTGGAATGCTTCGGGGGCGGAAACGCGGTCGATATCCCGCACCTGCCGTTTCTGGCGAACCCGACGAGCTGTGGCCCGTTCACCGCGAGGATGCGGGCCGACTCGTGGGAGGAACCGGGGCGCTACTCCGAAGCTGAAACCCAGGTCGGTCCGATCGTGGAATGCGAACGCGTCCCGTTTCACCCATCGATCGAAGTCGCGCCCACGACCGGCTCGGCGGAATCCTCAAGCGGCCTGAACATCTCGCTTGTGGTGCCGCAGAACTGGGCGTTCCCGGAAGTGGTGGCGGCGTCGAACCTGAAGGACACAACGGTCGTGCTGCCCGTGGGCTACACCGCCAACCCCTCGCTGGCCGTCGGTCTCGGCACATGCACGCCACAGCAGCTTGAAGCGGAAACCTTCTCCTCGCTGCCCGGCACTGGTTGTCCGGCGGAATCGAAGATCGGCACCGTGGAAGTGGAAACACCGGTGCTCGCGGAAAAGCTGACGGGCAACATCTATATCGCGACGCCGTTCGATAATAAGTTCGGGTCGCTGCTCGCGCTGTATGTCGTCGTGAAGGACCCGTTCCGCGGGATCGTCGTCAGGCTGCAGGGGCATATCGAACCGAACCCCGTGACCGGCCAGCTCGTCACGACGTTCGATGAAAGCCCGCAGGTCCCGTTCAGCAAGTTCACGCTGAAGCTGCGCCAGGGAGCGGCCTCGCCGCTGATCAGCCCGGCGGCGTGCGGGACGTACACGACCGAAGCGGAGCTCTCGCCGTGGTCGGCGCCGCTTGAAGCGCGCCACCTGCTGAGCTCCTTCCAGATCGAAAACGGGATCGGCGGCGGCCCCTGCCCGGCGGGTGGCGTCCCGCCGTTTCATCCGGGGATCGTCGCTGGCACGTTGAATAACAGCGCCGGAGCGTACAGCCCGATGGATATCCGCATCACCCGCAACGACGGCGAACAGGAGATCACCAGGTTCACTTCGATCCTACCCGCCGGGTTGACCGCGAAACTGACCGGGGTCCCGTTCTGCCCGGACGCGGACATCGAAGCGGCCAAGCACGTGAGCGGGGCGCAGGAGGAGGCCGAACCGTCGTGTCCCGCGGCGAGCGAAATCGGGCACTCCCTCGTCGGCGCCGGGGTCGGCTCGGTGCTCGCCTACACGCCGGGGAAGGTCTACATGGCGGGCCCGTACAACGGTGCGCCGTTCTCGATCGTCGCGATCACGAGCGCGAAGGTCGGCCCGTTCGACCTCGGGACGGTCGTCGTCAGGGAGGCGCTGGTCATCAACCCCGAAACCGCGATTGTGACGGTCGACGCGAAAGCGTCCGACCCGATCCCGCACATCATCGACGGGATCGTGATCCATGTCCGTGACATCCGCGTCTACATCGACCGGCCGAACTTCATGATCAACCCGACCAACTGCGACCCCGAGAGCTTCGCCGCGACCGTCGGTGGTGGGGGCGCCGAACCGGCGAACCCAGCCGACCAGGATTTCGCGACGGTCACGAACTCCTTCCAGATGGCGAACTGCCAGAACCTGCAGTTCAAACCCCAGTTCAAGGTCTCGAGCTCGGGGAAGACCAGCAAAGCGAACGGGGCGAGCCTCACGGTGCACCTGGCGTACCCGGATGCGCCGCAGGGCACGCAGACGAACATCAAACTCGTCAAAGTCGAACTCCCCAAGCGTCTACCCTCCCGGCTGACGACACTGCGCAAGGCCTGCCTCGCGGCGACATTCGAGGCGAACCCGGCATCGTGCCCTGCGGACTCCGCGGTCGGGCACGCCACGGCGACCACTCCAATCCTGCCCGTGCCGTTGACGGGCCCGGCGTACTTCGTCTCCTACGGTGGCGCGAAGTTCCCCGAACTTGTGATGGTCCTCCAGGGCTACGGCGTGACACTCGACCTGCACGGGGAAACGTTCATCAACGAAAAGACCGGGATCACGAGCAGCACGTTTCACACGGTCCCCGACGACCCGATCGGCAGCTTCGAACTGACGCTGCCGCAGGGCCCCTACTCGGCGCTGGCGGCGAACGGGAACCTCTGCAAGGGCGCGCTGGCGATGCCGACGGAATTCCTTGCGCAGAACGGGGATCTGATACGGGAGAGCACGAAGATCGCGGTCACCGGCTGCCCGAAGGCAAAGAAGGCGTCCAAGAAGAAGGCTGCGCACAGGCGCGGTAAGGGCGGGAAGGCCGGTGCCCGTCGCGGGAAGCGGGGGGGGTGAGTGAGCCATCGCACGGGTCGCCAACGGCGTGTCGAGGAAAAGCGTCACCCGGCTGCGGGTCGGGGAGGAGGGTGTCTCCTTCGCGCGCGAGCAGGTCGATGAGATCCAGCGCACGCGGGTCCTCGGCGCACTCTGTGAGGTGGTGGCCGAGCGCGGCGCCGGGGGCGCGACGGTCGCGCACATTGTCGCCCGCGCGGGCGTTTCGCGCCGGACGTTCTACGAACTGTTCGCGGACCGCGAGGAGTGTTTTCTGGCGGCGTTCGATCAGGCGGTGGAGCGCGCAGCGGCGCGGGTGCTGCCTGCGTGGGAGGGCGCGGGGCGCTGGCGCGAGCGGGTGCGCGGCGCGCTGGTGGCGCTGCTGGGGTTCTTCGACGAGGAGCCCGATCTCGGCGCGCTTTGTGTGGTGCATGCGCTCGGCGCGGGCCCGCGGGCGTTGGAGCGCCGTGCGGAGGTGGTGCGGGTGCTCGTCGCCGTGGTCGAGGAGGGCCGCGGGGAAGCCAGACGCGGGGAGGTGGCGCCGCTGACGGGAGAGGGTGTCGTCGGCGCGGTGCTCGCGGTGCTGCACACGCGCCTGTCCGAGCGGGGCGCGGGGATGGCGCGGGGCTCTGAGTCGGTCTCGGACGGGGCGCCTACGCGTGCTGGTGCGCGGACGCGCGGTGCGGCGCCGGCCCGCAACGGACTCCCGTTGACGAGCCTGGCGAGCCCGCTGATGGGGATGGTCGTGCTGCCCTACCTGGGGTCGGCGGCGGCGGCTCGGGAGCTTGCGCGGCCCGCGCCGAAGGTCCGGGCGGCGAGGCCCGGTGTGCGCGAGGACCCGCTGAGGGGCCTGGACATGCGCCTGACCTACCGTACGGTGCGGGTGCTGCTGGCGATCGCCGCGCGGCCGGGGGCGTCGAACCGTCAGGTGGGTGACGCTGCGGGGATCGCGGACCAGGGCCAGACCTCGAAGCTGCTGCAGCGCCTGCTGCACCTGGGGCTGATCCTCAACGGCGGCGACGGCGAGGTCGGCCGTGGGGGGCCGAACGCGTGGCGGCTCACGCTGCGCGGGGAGCAGTTGCAGCGCACGATCCACGCGCAGGGCGGCATCGTGGAGGGCTGAGTCCCCGCGCCGAGCTCCTTGCCCGAATTTTGGGTCATTACGGAGACCCTGTAATGATTGGCGTTTATAACACGACTTCGGTGATGGCTCCAGGTGCCGTGGCTAGTCCTGACGCACCGCGCGGGTGCGGGCCACGCACGCCGCGGGGACCCCGGAGGGGTCCTCATCCAAAAAACATCGAGGACGGCCCCGGGGCGGACGGCCCCGAGAGGGCAGCCGGCGCGCGCGGCATCTACCCTCCAGCCCACTGATGCGAACGGTGGTCATCAAGCTCGGCTCGTCGATCGTGGCCCGCGCGGACGGGGAGCTGCGCGTGGACGTCCTCGAGCGGATCTGCGACACGGTGGCGGCGCTGCGGGGGGCGGGGGAGGAGTGCGTGCTGGTCTCCTCGGGGGCGATCGCGCGGGGGGTGCAGATCTTGGGGCTGCCCGCGCGCCCGACCGCGATCCCGGAGTTGCAGGCGGCCTCCGCGGTGGGGCAGGGGAAGCTGTACCGCGCGTACGACGAGCTGCTGCGCGCGCGGGGGGTGACCTCGGCGCAGGTGCTGCTCACGGTCGGGGACATCGCGGGGCGCGCGCAGTACCTCAACGCGCGCCACACCCTGCGCCAGCTGCTCGACTGGGGGGTCGTCGCGGTGGCCAACGAGAACGACACCACCGCGACCGACGAGATCTCCTTCGGGGACAACGACTTCCTCGCCGCGCACGTGGCGGTGCTGGTGGGGGCGCAGCTGCTGGTGCTGCTCACCGACATCGACGGGCTGCACAGCGCCGACCCGCGGATCGACCCCGGGGCGCAGCTGATCCGCGACGTGCACGACCTCGCGGAGCTCGACGGTCTCACCATCGGCGACTCCACCTCGCCGCTGGGCTCGGGGGGGATGCGCTCGAAGGTGCTCGCCGCGGAGGTCGCCGGCGCGGCGGGGATCGCGGCGGTGATCTGTAACGGCGTGCGCCCCGGGGCCCTGGAGGCCGCGCTCGCGGGCGCGCCCGAGGGCACCCGCTTTCACCCCGGGGGCGCGCGCCACAACTCGTTCAAGCTGTGGCTGCGCTACGCCAAGCCCGCGCGCGGCACCCTGCTCGTCGACGCCGGGGCAGCCAGGGCGCTGCGCGAGCGCGGCACCAGCCTCCTGCCCGTCGGCGTCGTCGAGGTCCGCGGGGACTTCGACGCCGGCGAGGCCGTCGAGATCGCCGAGCGCGACGGCCCCGTGATCGCCAAGGGCCTCTGCAACTACACCGCCGCGGAGCTCCGCCGCGCGCAGGGCCTCCAGTCCGAGGCAGTCCGCCAGATCCTCCCGCACGCTACCGAGGAGGCTGTGCACCGCGACCAGCTCGTGCTTGCCTAACCGGGGCGTCGCCGCCAATTTTTTGATGATGAGCAGCCTCCGGCTGCCCGCGGCGTTCGTGGCCCGTGCCCGGGCGGTGTGGACCCGCAGCGCCTCGGCGCTGCGGGTAGGGCGGAGGCGGGGTGATCGGGAGGTGGGGGGACTTGGGACTTGGGGCTTGGCGGCTTGGGGGGTGGGGGAGGTGCATGTACATATATCTTTTTTGAAGTTGCGTGTAACGATGGTCAGACGCAACTCTGTTTTTTGTTTACTGTGTGCGGACCTCTCCGCGCTCGGGGCCGCGCCCGCTGTCGTACCCTGTGTGGAGGAAATGGCCCTCGCAACCACCTCCATCCCCGAGCTCTGCGCCGCAGCGAAGCGCGCCGCGCGCCGACTCGCCGCGGTCGATACCGCGGTCAAGGACGCCGCGCTGGAGGCGATCGCCGACGCGCTGATCGCGCGCACGCCGGAGATCCTGGCAGCCAACGCGCTCGACGTGCAGGCCGGGCGGGAGACGGGGATCGGCGACGCGCTGCTCGACCGCCTCGCCCTGGACCCCACGCGGATCGGCGCGATCGCCGCCGCGGTGCGCCAGATCGCGGCGCTGCCCGACCCCGTGGGGGAGGCGATCGACGGGCGGCGGCTGCCCAACGGCCTCGACGTGCGCAAGGTGCGCGTGCCGCTCGGCGTGATCGCGGTCGTCTACGAGGCGCGGCCCAACGTCACGATCGACGCCGCCGCGCTCTGCCTGAAGGCCGGCAACGCGATCGTGCTGCGGGGCTCCTCGACCGCCGCGCACTCCAACGCGGTGCTCGCCGCGATCGCCGCCGAGGCCGCCGTCGCCGCAGGGCTGCCCGCGGGCTGCGTGAGCCTCGTCGCGGGCGGCGGGCGCGAGGAGCTCGCCGAGCTCGCCACGCAGACCGACACCCTCGATCTGATCATCCCGCGCGGGGGAGAGGGACTGAAGGCGGCGCTCAAAGAGGTCGCGACGGTGCCCGTGATCTACGCCGCCTCGGGCAACTGCCACGTCTACGTCGACGCCACCGCGGACCTCGACGCCGCGGAGCGGATCGTGCTCAACGCGAAGGTCCAGCGCCCCGGCGTGTGCAACGCCGCCGAGACCCTGCTCGTGCACCGCGACGCCGCGGAGGAGTTCATCCCCCGCATCGTGCGCGCGCTGCATGAAGCGGGGGTGCTCGTGCGCGGGGACGAGCGCACGCTCGCGCTGGCCTTGGCCGGCGGCGCGTCGAGCAATGGCACTCGCGGCGAGGGCTCAACGGGGGCCTCCGGCGGGAACGCGGGTCTCGCGACCGGGGGGCTGCCCGGCGCGGGGCCGCTACCGGAGCCCGCAACCGAGGAGGATTGGGCCACGGAGTACCTCGCGCTGACGCTCGCGGTGGGCGTGGTGGACTCGGTGCACGAGGCGATCGAGCACATCGGCCGCTACGGCTCGGGGCACTCCGAGGCGATCCTCACGCGCGACACCGCCGCCGCGCGCGCCTTCCAGCGCGGGGTGGACGCCGCGTGCGTGTACGTCAACGCCTCCACCCGCTTCACCGACGGGGGCGAGTTCGGGATGGGGGCGGAGATCGGCAACTCCACCCAGAAGCTCCACGCCCGCGGCCCGATCGGGCTCCGCGAGCTGTGCACCTTCAAGTACCTCGTCGAGGGCGACGGGCACGTCCGCGCCTGAGGCGCCCATGGCGGACTCCCACGACGCCTCGCGCCCCGGCGCCGGCAGCACACCCGCCGTTGCCCGCGAGTCGCACCCCGCCCGCCTCGGCATCCTCGGCGGCACCTTCAACCCGCCCCACCTCGGGCACCTCGCGCTCGCGCGCCACGCCCGTGCGGAGCTCGAGCTCGATCGCGTGCTGCTGATGCCGGCCCGCCGCTCCCCCGGCAAGCCCGCCGAGGATGATCCCGGACCGGTCCGTCGTCTGGAGATGTGCCGTCTCGCGGTCGCCGGCGTCGAGGGGGTGGAGGTCTGCGCGCTGGAGATCGAGCGGGACGGCCCGTCTTACACGGTGGATACTCTGAGAGCACTCCATGCTGCGCATCCCGATATCGAAATCACATTCATCCTCGGAGCCGACGCCGCTCGCACCCTGTCCGCCTGGCAGGAGTCCGACAAGCTGCCGGCGCTTGCCGATTTCGCCGTCGCGCTGCGTCCCGGAGCGGCTGAGCCGAGCGGCTTTCCAATCATGTTCCTGAGCATGCCCGTCGATGACGTCTCCTCCTCCCTGGTGCGCGAGCGCGTCGGCCGCCGCCTACCCGTCGGGGAGCTCGTGGGGCCCGCGGTCGCCGCCTACATCGCCGAGCACCATCTCTATCGCGCGCCCGCCGGAGCGGGAGTATCGTGAGCGCCACGGTCCAAGCTCTCACGCCCAAGGAGCTCGCCGGTGAGATCGCCCGCTACGCCCTGGACAAGAAGGCGCACGAGGTTCTGGAGCTCGACATGCGCGGCCTGGTGGGGTACACCGACTTCTTCCTGGTCTGCTCTGGAAACACCGACCGCCAGGTGAAGGCGATCCACGATGGCGTCCACGAGGGATGCAAGCGCGAGCACGGCATCTTCCCCCGGCGGGTGGAAGGGCTGGGGCGCGGCCAGTGGGTCCTGATGGACTACCTCGACGTCGTGCTGCACATCTTCACGCCGGTCACGCGCGAGTTCTACCGCCTCGAGCAACTGTGGGGCGAGGCACCCTCGCGGGTGGTGGAGTAGGGCTCAGGCCGCGGCGAGCACCGGCGGCGGCGCGGCGGGCGCCTTTGCGGCGGGGCGCTCGCGCAGGATCACCTTGCAGCCGCCGGCTGGGCTGACCGTGATGTTGCGCCGGCGCGTGCGCTCGGGGCGCACGCCCGCGGGGCTCAGCTCGCAACGCTCCAGCACCGCGCGCAGCACGAGCTTCATCTCCAGCAGCGCGAAGCTCGCGCCCAGGCAGCGCCGCCGCCCGCCCCCGAAGGGGATCCACGTATACGTGCCCGGCGCCTTGCCGCCCTCGGCCTCGATGAACCGCTCGGGTCGGAACGCGCGGGGCTCGGGGTAGAGCTCGGGGTTGTGGTGGAGCAGGTGGATGTGCGCGAACAGCACCGCTCCCGGCTGGTAGCGAAAGCCGCCGATCTCCACGGGGCGCTTGACCAGGCGGGGCTCGGCGTTGGGCAGCACCGGGCGCAGGCGCAGGATCTCCTGGACGGTCGCCGTGAGATACGCCTCGTCGGAGTCCGCATCCCCAAGCTCTCGGTAGAGGCGCTGCAGCACCGCCGGCTCGCGGGCGAGCCGCTCGAACCCCCACGCGAGCTCCGAGGCGGTCGTCTCGTGGCCCGCCACCAGCGCGGTCATCAGCTCGTCGCGCAGCTCCTCGGGGCTCATCGGCGAGCCGTCCTCGTGTTCGGCGCCAAGTAACAGCGCGAGCACGTCCTCGCCCTCCGCGCCCGCGCGCCGGCGCTCGTCGATCAGCGCATAGATCAGTTCGTCGGTGCGCGCGTGCAGTCGATCCTGGCGCGCGATCGGCCCACGAAGTGTCAACGGGCGCGGGGGGCGGGGCAGCATCGACAGCGGGTTCTCGGCGAACGCGAGGATCCCCGTGAGCAGTTCCCGCAGCTCGTCCAGCTGTGAGCCCTGCTCCAGGCCGAAGACCGCGCGCAGCACGATCTCGAGCGTCAGCCGCTGCAGCCGCGGGTGCAGTGCGACCGCCTCCCCACGCGGCCACGAGTCGACCTCGCGCTCGGCGAGCTCCGCCATCAGCCCCGCGAGGCGCTGCATCCGCTCACCCTGGAAGGCGGGCAAGAGCAGCTTGCGCTGCGCCAGGTGGGGCTCCTCGTCGAGCAGGATCACCGAGTGGCGGCCCAGGACCGGTTCGAGGATCCGCGCCCCCTCGCCGGGGTGCAGGACGTCGGGGGGCGCCTGGAAGACTTCCTTGATCTCATCCGGATCCGAGAGCACTACGAACGGGGGCTGGCCGAGGATGCGCAGCGTGAAGCGGCGGCCGTAGCGCGCCGCGCAGCGCTCGGGGAAGGCGTTGGGGCGGTTCCAGAAACCGATTGTCTGCAACGCCTTCGGCATGCGTGGGCCCGGGGGAAGCTGGCTCTTCATGGGGAGCGCTCCTTGCACTAGAATGACCGTACCGATGAGTATATCTACTTTTGAGTATGTGTCAAGGGCGACGCCCGAGGAATGCGTGCGAGGCCTCGATCGCGTGCGAGGCTTCGCGCGCGCGTGCGCTGCCACGCACATGGATCGGGTCCGCTGATGCCGCGTGGCCAATTCGACCGCAGTGCGCGCAAGGCCGAGACCCGGGCGCGCCTGTTGGAGGCCGCCGCGCTGCTCTACGCGCGCAAGGGCTTCGCCGGAGCGACGCTCGACGAGGTCGCCTGCGAGGCGGGCTTCACCAAGGGCGCCGTGTACGCGCACTTCGGCAACAAGGAGAACCTGCTGCTCGCACTCTTGGAGGAGCACCTCGCAGGGCAGGTCGCCGAGCAGCTCGAGCTGTTCGACCGCGATCGCATCACCTGGGAGCGCCCGCTCGCCGGCAGCGACCACTGGATGGAGCGCCTGCAGGAGAGTCCCGAGCGCTTCCGCCTGTTCGTCGAGCTGTGGGCCCACGCCCAGCGCGACGAGCCGCTGCGGCTGCGCCTCGCCGAGGCGCTCGGCGAACTGCGCGCCACGTTCGCGCGCTTCGCCGCCGACAGCGCCGCCGACGCCGGCCTCGAATCCCCGCCGCAGGCCACCGAGCAGTTCGCCACCGTGATGCTCGGGCTCGGGGTGGGTCTCTCGATGCTCGAGCTCACCGACCCCCCCTCGGTGCAGCCCGCCCTGCTCGGGGCGGTCCTCTCGGTGCTGATCCGCGCCATCGAGGCCAGCCCCGAGGCCCGTGAGCTCTTCGCCACCGTGCGCGGCGAGCGCGAGGGCATCGCTCCGTAGGGCGTCTAGGCGCGCTCGGTTTGCGGCGTCGCTCCCACCAGGGTCGCGGGCCGCCCCGTGCGGGCGATCATCCCGGCCTGAATGAGCACTGCGACTGCCGCCGCCAGTGCGAATCCCGCCGCGGTCCCGAGCGTGCGCAGCGAGACCGCGAGCGTGAAGCAGAACAGCGCGTAAGCCAGGAAGCCCGTCAGCATCCCCCGCAGTAGCCGCACCGTGTCCTGGGCCCCGCGCTGTGCGTGCGTGAACGTCGCCAGCACCGTCGTGATCACGGGGAACGGCGCGAGCAGCCCACTCAGCTGCGGCCCCAGCCAGCCCGCTGCGGCCGTCAACGCGAGCACCAGTGCGAGCGCGCACCCCGCCCGCAGGGGCAGATCCCACGCCGGCGGAGGCGCCGGAGCACGTGGCTCGCCCGCGGGGCGGGGCAGCAGCGCGAGGCCGAGCGCAAACCCCGCGCACGCCAGCCCCAGCGCGAGGCCCGCCGGCACTGTCAGGGCGCTGAACAGGAGTGTTCCCACCGCAAAAGCCCCCCACCCCGCGAGCATCGCCGCCGGCCACCGCGTGCGCTCCGCCGCTGTGCTTCCGGGCCACCGCGCGGGCCTCACCCGTTTGCTTGCAGGCCACCGTGCCCGCTCTGCCCGTGTGTCCCCGGTCCATCGCACCGCGAGGCGGCCGTACACCACCACGAACCCCGTCAGCGACACCAGCCCGAGCAGCGTGCCTCCCGCTGCGTGCGCTGCGAAGCCCCGTCCGTGCTCGAGCGCGTACACCAGCAGGATCGGCCCAGCGACCACCGGCAGTCCTCCCACCAGGCCACCCACCCGTGGGCCGAAGCGCCGGGCCGCCAGTGAGGCCCCAACCACGAACGTGGGGGCCAGCAGCGCCTTGAGAGCGAACAGTGTCATGCTGGAATGATGACCGCTTCGGGGCGTCGCAGCGTGCCTCCCGTGCGCCGTGCGGGTCTGGCCGATGCCGGGAGCATTGGCGTGCTTCTGCACGATTTCAACAACGAGTTCGGTGAGCCTACCCCCAGCCCGGAGCAGCTCGGCGGGCGCATCCGCGACCTGCTCCACGAAGGCCAGACCGCGGTGCTGCTCGTGGGAGGGGGTCCCGACGGGCTCGCGGTTCTGCGCTTTCGCCCGGCGATCTGGTCGCAGGCGCTCGAGTGCTACCTAGCAGAGCTATACGTGGTGGCGCCGCTGCGGGGACGCGGGCTCGGACGGGCGTTGATGCAGGCCGCGATCGAGCTCGCACGCAGTCGCGGCGCCGATCACATGGATCTGGGCACCGGCGAGCAGGACGTCGCGGCGCGGGGTCTCTACGAGAGCCTCGGCTTCAGCAATCGCGAGGGCAGGCCGGACGGCCCAGTCAACTACTTCTACGAGCGTGAGCTCTGAGGGCGTCCGTTGCGAGGCCTCTGTAGAGGAGGCTTCTCAGTGCGCCGGGCAGGGCGCTGTGTAGGCAACGGTCGTGCTTTCACCGCTCAGGAACTTGAGTTCCATCTTCACCGGAAAGCCTCCCTTCGGGCATTTCTTCGGCTGGGTGAGATAGGAAACGGTCTTTTTGCCGTGTCTGTATGCCGCGCCGACCTTCACATCGAAGGAGATGACCGAGGCGTCGTTGCCGCCGGGGACCGTTTCGACGAGAGGCACTTCGACGATCAGCTCCGCCCCGAAAGGCGCAGCGGCGGTGACCCAGTGCGACTTTTCGAGAATCTGAAAGGAGGCCGGAGTACTGCCTTCGACGTAGAACGTGAGGCTGCCCGTTGGGGTGAAGAACTCCCGGATCGAGACGTGCTCCGGTACCAGATCGCCGCCGAACGCGACGACGCCGAGGCCCACGCCGGGCGGGCCTGCGCTGGATCTCGCCGGGCAGCCTGGGGGCCCATCGGCTTCGAGTACCGCCGGCGCGCACGTGGCGAACCCGGCAGGAGCGATCTTGACACCGGCGGGCGTATAGATGTCGATCCCTGTCAGAGGGGATGGAAAGCCACCATATTCGCTGCCGCTGATCGTGACCCGCGTCTGCACCTCGAAACCGGCGCCGAGAATGTCGCCCGTACCGGGGAACCCAGGGATCGGCAGTGCCGTCACTTTCAGCGTCGCCGTGGGCGCCGCCGAGGCCGTCCCCACGAGCGGGAGCGTCCAGAGGACGGGCACGAGCGCGGAGATAACCCCCGCAAGCATGACCCTCTGCGTCTGCGTTGCCCTACGTCTTGCAGCTTTGGTCATCTAAGCTCGCCTCCAGCCATAGGACACCCCATACGATCCAAAACATACCATCCGAAACGGATGTTTGCAAGTTCAGCTGCGCCATGACCGACGAGATCGAGCTCACAACCACCTCCCACATCGTGCTCGGCCTGCTCTCGATGAGCGGGGAGGCGACCCCGTACGACCTCAAGCAGATGGTCTCCGCGACCGTCGGGCACTTCTGGACGCTTCCCCACTCCCAGCTCTACTCCGAGCCAGCGCGCCTCGCCCGGGGCGGCTACCTGACCGAGCACCAGGAGCCCGAGGGGCGCCGCCGCAAGCTCTACAACCTCACTCCCCGTGGCCGCGAGGCCCTCGGAGAGTGGCTCACCGTTCTTACGCCCGAGCCCTACGTCCTGCGCGATCTCGCGCTGCTCAAGCTGTTCTTCGGCGCCGACGTCAAAGCGCTCGCCGAGATCCAACTCGAGACCCACCGCCAGAAGCTCGCCGAATACGAAGCGTTTCTCGCACACACCACCGACCGCGCCCCGCAAGGACCACTGCTCGCGCTCGACCTCGGCACCCGCCACGAGCGCGAGACCGTCGACTTCTGGAAGCAGCACGCTCAGGCGCCAAAGGAACCTGGGCACGGGTAAGGGACATTCCCAATTACGCTGTGAGGAACTCGTCTAGGGAGACGATGCGTGCGATCTTGCCGTCCACGTAACGCAGCGATACGTCGTGATGCTCTTGATCGTACCGGCTGACGTTCTCTACGCCAGCGGGCGGTAGCGGAGGCCGTCGAGCGCGATGCGCACGACGTGTTGCACCTGATCGGGGTCGTTGGCGGGCATCCGCGAGATGCCGGCCAACATGTGGAGCACGTCTGCGAACTCGACGTCCGGTCGTACGACGCCTGCGTCCTGGGCGTGCTTGAGCAGCGGTTCGCCGGCGGCGAAGACCGTACGTCGACACTCCTGGAATAGGGCGGCGTCCTCGTCGAGGTAATTCAGGAGTTCCTGTGCGAGCGCTCGCTTCGTGGTCAGATAGCCGATCAGCCCTTCGCACCAGACGCTGAGGGTTTTCCACGGATCGCGCTCGCGCTGGGAGGCGGAGCGACAGACCTCGTGGACCTCGTTGACGTAGAGCGTCTCGAGCAGCACCTGCCTGCTCGGGAAGTGGCGGTAGAGCGTGCCGATTCCCACGCCCGCCCGGCGGGCGATCTCCTCGAGGGACGTCGATTCTCCACCCTCGGCGAACGCTGTGCGCGCGGCTGTCAGGATTTGCTCGTAGTTGCGCCTCGCATCGGCCCGCTTCGGAACGGTAGGTGCTGTCTGCGTAGAGGTTTGCGTTGAGTTCATGGTCAGTCCCTTGAAAAGCGGAGGCGACCTCCGTATAGTTCCGGAGGGAGCCTCCGGATATTCCGGAGGTGGCCTCCATTTTAGCCATGATCCCAGATATCGACAAGGTGATCCGTATGAGCACAGCTGCGACCCGATCCCTCGATCAGGCGACTTTCGGATCGGGGGGAGACTGATGCGCCAGGGTTGGTTGGCCGGCCGCTATCCCGCCGCGGCCGCGATGGTGATCTTCGCCCTGGTGCCCTACCTCGGGCTCTCGGCAGCGCTGGGGCCGCTCACGCCGATCATTGATCGGCAGCTGCACATGAGCACGCAGACGATGAGCCTGGGATTGGGCATGGCTAATGCCGGCTACGCCGTGGGGACCATCCTGGCGGTGCAGTTCGCCCAGCTCCTGCCGCAGCGGCGAATGATGGTCCTCTACGCGGTGCTGCTGGTGATCGGGTCAGTCGTGGCAGCAGCGGCGCAGGATTCCGCGATGTTCATCGCCGGGCACGTGATTCAGGGGCTGTGCACGAGCCTGCTGTTGATCGCCGCCGTGCCGCCGTTGGCGCTCGGCTTCGGCTTGGAGAAGTTCCGCTGGACGGCGATAATCATGAACGTCTGCATCTTCGGAGCAGTCGCGCTGGGACCCGTGATCGGTGGAATCCAGGCGAGCGCCGACGCGTGGCGGCCGCTGTTCTGGATCGTCGCCGGGATCGCGCTCACGGCGCTCCTGCTCTCCCTGTTGACGTTCGAGGACGCCCCGCCCGCCGATCGGGACGCCCCGCGAGACCTGGTCGCGATCGGCCTAGCCGCATCGGGATGCGTGGCCGCGTTCTTTGGCGCCTCCGAGCTGCTGACTCACCGCTTCCTGGCCCCCCAGACTATCCTGCCACTCATCGGCGGCCTGGCGCTGATCGTCATCCTGGTCGTCAACCAGTATCGAAGCCACCGCCCGCTCCTGACGATCCGCACCATGCTGACCAGCACAATTCCGGTCGCGGGGATCGTCCTCGCGTTGTCGGCCGCGGCTGCGTCGGTCTCGGCGACCGTCCTCACCGCCGACGAGCTGGCTTCCCACTACACGCCCCTGCACCTTGGGCTGCTCTATCTCCCTGAGCTGGGTGGCGCCTTGATCACAGCGGTTGCGCTCGGCGTCGTTCTCAAAAAACGCCAGATGCACTACCTGCCGTTGGCCGGTATGGCGTTCCTGGCTGCTGGAATCGCGGTGTTCCTGGTCCAGGCCCCGCCCACCGAAGCGCTCACCCTGATCGGTTCCGGGCTCACCGGAATCGGTCTCGGCGCGGCGGTCGCCCCGGCGCTGTTCGTCGCGGGCTTCTCGCTTGCGGCTGCGAGCCTCCAGCGGGTATTCGCGATCGTCGAGCTCTTCCGGGCGGTCGCCGCGTTCATGATCGCTCCGGTGTTCGTGCACTTCGCCGCCACCGTCGGCGGTAACCCCGAAGCCGGCACAAGCATTGCGCTGTGGATCGGCTTTGGCCTCGCGATCGCCGGCGCGGTTGCCGCGGTCGGCCTCTACGCGCTCGGCCGCGCGCGCCCGCAAGCGCCGGATCTCGAGCGCTTCATGAGCGGCGGGGGCCCAGCTTGGGACTCGCCGCCGCTGCTCGCGGGCATCCGCAACCACCCACACCATCGAACGCTCGCTGAGGAGGCGGCATGACAATGACAGAGGACATCGAAAGCGGCACCAGCTCAGGACGCGGCCCCATCGTCTTCGCCTACGACGGCTCCGAGCTGGCCAAGCTCGCGATCGAGGAGGCCGGCCGGCAGCTCGCGCCGGGAGGGGACGCGCTCGTCCTCACTGTTTGGCAACCGTTCGATGTTGGGTTCGTGCCAGCCGTTGCGCTTCGAATCGACGCCGCCGAGATCGCCGACGTCAGAGACGCCGCTGAGCGGACAGCCGCCGACGGCGCCTTGCTGGCGAAGACAGCGGGCTTCGAGGCACGCGGTTTGGAGGCCGAGGTCGCTCCGATCTGGAAGGGCATCGTCGATGTCGCCGACGCGCACGACGCGAGCCTGATCGTGCTCGGCTCCCACGGCCGCGCCGGGCTTGCCGGGGTACTGCTCGGAAGCGTCGCCGAGGCGGTCGCCGCGCATTCGCGACGCTCGGTGCTGATCGTCCATCGCCGCGGCTAGCCCTTCTGTGCGCGCCGCCTGCCGGCGCATCGTTTCGGGCTGTTACATGGGCGAAACCTGTCGGCGCAAACCATGCACTGATGGCTGCGCAGGCCGTCGATCTGGAACGCGGTGCGGCGCGTTAGTCGACGATCGTGATGTTTGCCTGCTCCGCGAGCTCCAACACCCTCTCGAGCCCACGTCCCACGGCCAATGGCAGCGGAGGCTCGACGATCCGGAGCTCCTGGCGCCTTACGCGGTCGCCAAACAGCACAAAGGCGTAGGAATCATCGTAGTGGCGTGAGCGCCAGACGATGCCATCGGGCTTGGCGAGACAGTCGTGGAGCGCCTGACCCCATGCAGCGAGGGCGGGGTACTCATCCGCCTCGGAGTCAATCAGCTGGGCGTGCGATGCGCCGATCCGGCGAAGGCCATTCCCATGCAACGAGGCAAGGCGCAATGGCCTGCTAATCGCGAGGGTGGAGAGCATGATCGGCACGAGACGAGCACGTCCTACCTGCCGGACGGCCGTACCGACAGGCACCGGGCGGAACACGGACTCGGCGATCGCGCCAGCGTCATCCTGAGCGCCGTACACGGTGCCCACGATTCGCCTCCTGCTGCGCACCGGTCGAAACCGTCCCTCCGACGCGGTGCGGTTGAACTCGGTTGCCCCGAAACGCGTGTCGTGGCAGCGCACGATTGCGCGACCGGCCTCCCATTCGTGGATGAGCGGGTTCAGCGTATTGGGGTCTGGCGGTGCAGGAACGATGGTGCTAGTGTCCTGAGTCACAAATTCGATGGCATTTCCCGGCGCCTGCACGCACCTGACGCCCGCCGGCATCGCCTTATGTGCTACCGGCACACGCGCCGATACCGTCGAACGTCAGGGCACGCGCATGCGCTCGGCAAATACTCACCGAATTTCCGACTCAGGACACTAGCCGGCAAGATCGCTGACTTCTCGACGTGCCGCATCGATGATGGCGTCGGGCTGCTCCTCAAGGAGGTCGACCGGGCGTCTACCCCCAAGCCAGCTTGTCGGTGTCACGAACCAGAGCGCCACCTGCCAATCGGTGATATGAGGATCAGAGCGCAACCAGTCGATTGTCGGTCCGATCACCGGCTTGGGTTTGCCCTCCGCATTGAACTGGAACCCCGGATATAGAAGCTCATCTCGGACGGGAACCGCCACCAGGCGGTTCTCCGCTCGCCAGCGATTCGCGAGTGCAGCTCGATTTGACGCTCGTGACTCCGCCAAGTCCGCAACCTCGTGGCTACGTAGGGCACCGAACTCATCGAGCAGCGCGCTCCGCGCCTCGGCATTTCGTCGTGCCTGCAGAACTGCGGCCGGCGTAGGGACGGCGATGCTCTCGGGCATGAGCGCGTCGACGAGCCGGTTCGCCGCACGGCCGTGCGCGACGAGGTTTCGGAAGGCGCTCAACGTCGCCATCGTCGGAGCGTCAACCGTTTCCTCGCGCTCTGCGGTAGCAAGAGCCGTCATCAGCGTGAGCAGTGCCGAGGTCTTTTCGGTCCCCCTTCGACCGAAGATGATCTGAATGTGGTGCTCCGTAGCCTGCTGAATGCTTTCCGCCGTCAGTTGCAGCACTAGCTCGACCGCCTCCGGCGAGAGCTTCGCCTCCTCCGCGACGTGACCAATGAGCTCTGGTTGGACAGTGACGGTAGCCATAGTGATCGGCATGAGTATAGCGAGCTTGCTCTGCTAGATCACTATGTGGGCCAAGCCGGTGTCCTGCGGTCCACCAGCAGGCGACGTGCTTGCAGCGCAGATCCTGCCCCACCTACCGCCTCGGCACGCCCACGGTTTGCGCGCCGACAAGAGTATGGAGCCAACCAGACGCGAGCGCGAGTCGGCGCTCGTCAGAGAGCGCAAGCAGTGCTCGTCTGAGAACGGGAGCGCGCTGGCGCCCGTGTGAACCCGTCAGGCGACTAGTCGCACAATCGCGGCTATGCCCACTACCACGATCAGGCTCCGCAGCGCCGATGGTGGCAGTTTCCGTCCATAGCGCGCTCCTAGCTGCGCGCCTACGATCGAGCCGCACGCGATCAGCGCCGCTGGTCCCCACTCGACGTGCGCCGCCACGATGAAGATCACGCTTGCCACGCCGTTGACGAGGCCCGCGAGCACGTTCTTCAGCGCATTGGTGCGGTGCAGGTCCTGCCTCAGTGCCAGGCCAAGGATCCCTAGCAGCAGGATCCCTTGGGCGGCGCCGAAGTAGCCGCCGTAAATGCCCACCGCGTAGAGCGCCAGCGGTGTGAGGACCCCGCCGCGTCGCCGCTCCGGGCCGAGTGGGCGACGCTTGGCAAGCAGCGCACTCACGCGCGGCTGCACTACTACCAGCAGCAGCGCGATGGCGATGAACGCCGGCACGATTGCCTTGAACGCCGCGGCCGGCAGCACCAGCAACAGAGCCGCCCCGGTGATGCCGCCCAGCACCGATGCGGCACCGAGCCGCACGACTCGGCCGCGCTGTCCCGCGAGCTCCCGCCGGTAGCCGAGCGCGCCCGACAGCGATCCCGGAACCAGGCCCACCGTGTTCGAGACGTTCGCCGTCACAGGGGCATAGCCGAAGGCCAGCAGCACCGGAAACGTAATCAGCGTCCCGCTTCCCACCACCGTGTTGATCGCTCCCGCCAGCAATCCCGCCATCGCGATGGCTAGCACCTCACCGAGGCTCATCCGCGGCTCAGGCGAGGAACTCGACGATCGACTGCGTGAAGGCGGGGTCAACCAGCGCGCCCACATGGTCGCCGGCGAGTATCCGCAGCCTCGCGCCCGGGATCGCTCCGGAGAGCACCTCCGGTCTGATCGCGAGTGGATCGGCCTCCCCTGCTAGCACGAGCGTACGCGCTGCGATCCGATCGAGCGCGATCTCGCCTCGGAAGATCGCGGAGGCCTGTGCCACCAGCGCCTCGCGGTCGGAGCCGAGCGCATCCGCCAGTGCTCGGAAGGTAGCCGCCTGAGGCACCTCGACGTTCGCGCCATTCTCGGCGCTCAGCGCCTCGATGATCGCCTCGTTGGGAACTGCGCGCCTGTCCACGCCCCCGCACTCGATCACGCCCGAGCCGACGCCCCCCACCACCAGTCGCCGCACACACCGATGCTCACTCGCGAACAACAACGCCACCACCGCCCCCATCGAGTAGCCGACGAGGTCGATCTCGGACTCACTCACCACTTCGAGCAGCGCTGCGAGATCGCGCGCCATCCGCTGCTCCCCGTAGCGACCGGGATCGTGCGGCTTCTCTGAGGCGCCGTGGCCCCGGGCGTCGGGCGCGATCACCCGATGCCCGGCGGCGAGCAGCGCCTCCACTACCCCGGTGGCAACCCAGTTGGCGTTCGCGTTCGCCACGAAGCCGTGGTGAAGCAACACCGGCAGCGAGTCGCTCGGTGTGCCCCATTCCTGGTAGGCGATTTCAATCCCATCCCAGCTCTCGAAGCGCTCCATGGCGGCCTGGATCATGACACGACGGCTCGCACAGAAAGTCCCCGGTCAGTTCGACACCGGCGTCGCTGGGGATCGCTGCTGGTTCGGCTCTGCCCTGCAAGCATGTGGGTAATGAGAAAGCACGCGCGTGTCATCGCGCTGGTCCTGTCACTGGCGCTGGCGGCCTGCGGAAAGGGCAGCCCGGCGCGCTCGGAACGCCTGAACGTCTCAGCCGCGCGCGTCCCGGCCGAGCGCTCCGCGAGCAGCGCAGCGCCAGCTCGCAGGGGTCTGCGTCTGGTCGAGGTCGGCAGCTTCCGCGAACCCGTGTACGTGACGGGCGCGCCTGGCGACGCCAGCCGGCTGTTCGTGGCACAGCGCGGCGGCCAAATAATGCTCGTGCAGGGCGGACGCATCCAGGCGCGACCGTTCCTGAGCATCGGCAGCCTCGTCAACGCCGGAGGTCAAGAGCAGGGCCTGCTGGGGCTTGCCTTCGCGCCCGACTACGCCCGCAGCGGGCGTTTCTTCGTCGATTACACGCTGCCCTCCAACGACATCCGCGTGGTCCAGTACGACCGCTCCGCGAGCAACCCTGACCTCGCCGACCCCACGAGTGCGCGCACGCTGCTGACGATCGATCACCACAAGTACACCAACCACAATGGCGGCCAGCTCGCGTTCGGCCCGGAAGGCGACCTGTACATCGGCGTTGGCGATGGCGGCTCCGAGGACGATCCCGAAGACAACGGCCAGAACACGGGCACGCTGCTGGGCAAGATCCTGCGCATCAGCCCCTCCGCCAACGGCGGCTACACAATTCCCGACAGCAACCCGTTCGCTGGCCAAACCAGCCGGCTCGGCGAGATCTGGGCATACGGTCTGCGCAATCCGTGGCGCTTCTCGTTCGACCGCGCGACCGGCGATCTGGTCATCGGCGACGTCGGCCAGGATCTCCAGGAGGAGATCGACTTCGTGCCGGCGCACACCGGAGCGGGAGCCAACTACGGCTGGAGCGTGTGGGAGGGCGATCGGCGCAACAAGCCCGGTACAGCTCCCCACGCGGTGTTCCCGGTCTTGATAGCCCGCCACAGCGAAGGCTACTGCGCGATCATCGGCGGCTTCGTGGTGCGCGACCGCTCGCTACCGAGCCTGTACGGACGCTACCTGTTCGCAGACAACTGCCGCTCGCCGATCGAGTCCGTCAAGCTCAGCCGCGGTCGTGCCATCGGCCTGCGTGCCACCGGCCTCAGCGTTCCATCCACCTCCTCCTTCGGGGAAGACGCGCGTGGGCACATCTACGTCTGCTCGCTGCGAGGCCCGGTCTACCGACTGGCCAGCGGCTGAGTCTGCTCGGCGGGCGATGTCGCGTCGGCAGGAGACGGGCGTGTCCGTGCGCCAGCGACGCCAGAAGCGGGAGCGCGATCACGACGTACACAGGTAAACAGCCCAAAAAGAACCCCGACCCGTTTTTCGGGGCCAGGGTTCACACAACGATGTTTGGTGGACGCTGCGGGTGAAGACTAAACCGTAAAGCGCGGGTCGAGGCTTTGCGGCGGGCGCTTTGTAGAGAGCCGCTGACGTGATCCCTACTGTGAGTGCTGCGTATTGTCTGCTCTGGGCTCCTCAAACCCCGGCCAAGCGGGATCGATGCCCTCGCTGCGGAGCAGATCTGCTTGGACTGCTAAGACATCCTCGGCTCGTCGGCCCTCGCCAAGCATGTACCCGACGGGAGACGCTAGTCGCTCCACCCCGTCACCCTCTTTACGAGGCTGTATATCTCGTCGTCCAGCCATGGTGGCTTGCCAAATCCCTTTCGGTGGCGTCGTGCCATCAGCAGTGCGTAGGTCTCGGCGACCAACTCGTGTGTGTATTCCGTAGCACGATAGCCGCCGCCGCGGATGCCTTCGCGTACACCCTCTGGAGCCAGATCGAGCAGTCTGGCTCCGGCGGCCACGTCTTCCGGCGAACAGCGCGTCATGCCGAGTGCGTGCCCCCACTCGTGCCAGGCGGTGCGCGATACGAACTCATCATACGCGGGTTGATTCAGACCCGTAAGCGCCGGATGGCTGATGTTCAGGAGGACAACACCCAGGTCCTGGATCCAAACGGCGACGGCGTTGTCCAGCCCAATACGGGCTGAGCGCGAGAGCGCACGATGCCCAGCAGATCGCAGGAAGCCATCGATCGATACGCCAAGGCGCTGGTCGACGGCCTGCCATTGAGACGCGCCAATTGACTCGAGCAGCGCACGGTGAGCCGGCGGCAGGCTGAGCCAAGCCAGATGCAAGACGCGCTCAGCGCGCTCGAGTTCTTCGCGACCAGCCATGACCTGGTCAACTTCGCTGCGACCGACCGCTGGACCTTCTCGCGCCGCCGTAGCTCTCAGCGCCTGGTTTACACCAGCACGCTTGTGTCCGGCGAAATGGAGCCAACCGACCTCAAGTCGAACCGCTTGGCGCGGCTTCCCGGCGGGCGGATGTCGCTTGACGGCAGCGCATGAGGCGCGTCAGTCCGTGTGCAGCTCCTCGCCTTCGGCCGTCCAGGTGCGCAGCAGCTCCTCAACGGCGACCGCGCGCTGCCGATCGAGCGCGAGCACGATGAGCGCGTTGGCGTCGAGGACGACGCTCAACTGTCGCCGCGTCGTTCGAGCTGCCCGCGCGCATCGTGCGCGAGCACGATCCCGTCGATCTCGGGGAGCCTCGCACGGAACTCCGCCAGCCTCTTGAGGGTAGTCTCAAGGTCCTGCACCCCACGGGCAGCGAGGTCGGCGCGCACCAGCTCGTCTGCCAGCGCGTCGGGGTCCAGACCACGCCGCTGAGCCTCAGCAGACAGGAGGGCGTAAGAACTCTCCGGCAGATGGATCGTGCGGGTGGCCATACGCGAGATTGTACGACCTGATGCCGCGGCGACGGAAAGCTAGTGCGGTCGGCCAAGGTGGCAGTAGTCTCGCAACATGAATCCAGGCTCAGAGGCGGAGGCGACAATCGCTCGTGAAATCGAAGCGATCATTGGGCAAGCCCCGGCGCACGAGCCCGAGTCTGCGCGACTGCCGAGCGGCGGCGTGGCCGACTTTCGTGTCGCAGGGACCACGCTAGGTTTTCCTGGGCGCGGTCTGCTCGTTTGAGGTCAAGAGTATGCATGACGTGACGGCACAGAATCGACCATGGCTGCTCGACTACGCGCTCCACCATCCCGACGTGCCTGACCATTGGCCGGCCCATAACTGGAGTTCAGCGGGCGAGCAGCGGATCAAGGCCCTCGGATGCCAGGCGAGCAATCTGACGTCGCGTGAGGCCCTGCGAACCTTCATCTCAATCGAGCGTCTGCGCGGTAGTTGCCAACCGCGGCGGACAGCTCTTTCGACTTTCGGCCGAAGCCAACCAAATCGCGGCGATGATCCTATTCGGGTCGGACGCGAGTCTGCGGCCCAAGTTGCGGTGGCCCGCCGGTGCCGTCGGGACGCCATTCCCCGGCGTCATCTTGACGCCACTTGACCCTGTCGCTGTGGCGTTCTATCCGGGTGTCGGGGGGCGACCGGGGGTTGGCGATGATATACGTGCGGGCCTTGCCCGCAAGTTCGGTGGCTACAGCGGTGCTGATGCCTGCCTGGCGATCGTCGTCTCGGACGCAGAAATTGAAGACTCGTGGGCAGCGTTGTTGGACGGGGCTATGGGCTATCCGGTCGATGGGTCAGAGCCCATCTTGGAAGTCAGCGCGCCATTTGAGGTATCGAACGTAACGCTAGCGATCTGCGCGAGTGAACCCGCGGCGCGCGGTAGATGGTCCTACCATCGTCAAGGATCCTCGCTTCGCGCGCCTATGGTGAGATCCCCATAGGCGCGCCTAGGCCGACCCCGCGACTATGCCGACACTGCGGTCGGGTCGGCCGTGGACAGCTTGTGCTGCTGTGGTTCTTGTCCCTTGTCGTTGGTGCGGTTGTCGGCCTAGTTTCATGGTCCGACTAGCCATTTCTGATCGTCGGAGGCTCGTGCTCCGACAGGAGGTACGACGATGTCGGGAAGTGAAAGAAAGCCGGGGCGCACTTGGAGGCGACCGGCACCGAGTTCGTAACGGTCGGCGCGGCACTCGCGTGGGCGCTTGAGCCCGATGTCCCGCCGGGCAGCGTCGTGCGGCCGATGCGGATGCTGGTCGCGCGGGGCTTCGCCCGCTACATGGCCGGCATCGACCCGCGCACCGAGATCCCGCCCACCGGCTTGCTCCCGTTCCGCCAGCGCTGGCGAGCACCATTCATCTACAGCGACGCCGACATTGTGGCGTTGATGAGACACGCCCGCCGTGCGATTCCCGAGCCGCTGCGAGCAGCGACATTCGAGACCCTGATTGGACTGTTCGCCTCCACCGGCCTGCGGATCGGCGAGGCGATCAAGCTCGACCGCAGTGACATCGATTGGTCGGAAAGCGTGCTGCTCGTGCGCGAATCGAAGTTCATGAAATCTCGCCATGTGCCGCTGCACGAGAGTGCCCTCCAGGCACTCCGGCGCTAAGCACGCCAGCGCGATGAGCTCTGTCCAAACGCGCGTGAGGCGAGCTTCATTGTCTCCTTGCGCGGGACGCGGCGTTGCGCACGTCGGTCGAGAAGATCTTCCGCGTGCTCTGTGAATCTTCGGGCGTGGGCGCAGAGGCACCCCTGCCTCCACGGGTGCATGATCTCAGGCATACCTTTGCCGTGAAAACTCTGCTCGGCTGGTATCGCGACGGTGCCGATGTCCAAGCCCGCCCGGTTGCATTCCCTCTCCACGTACATGGGGCATCGCCAGCCGCGCTCCTATCTCTACCTATCGGCTGCACCTGAGCTTTTGGCGTATGCCGCTGGCCTGCTCGAGGCCGCACAGGCGGTGACACCATGACTTTGATCGCCCCGACACTGCAGGCGTATTTCTCTGACCTTCTGGTGATGCAACTCCAGGCCAGTCCCCGCATGATCGCCTCCTACCGCGACACGCTGCGGCTGCTCCTCTGTTTCGTGCAGGAAAGGACCGGGAGAGCACCGTCGGCCCTGGGCTGGGATGAGCTGGATGAGCCGCTGATCGCCGCGTTCCTTGAGCATTTGGAGGTCGCGCGCCACAACAGCGCGCGGACACGCAACCTGCGGCTCACCGCGTCGAAGGCAAGGGACGCAAGCAGCGCTCGGTCCCGCTCACAAGACGAGCCCAAGCGGTTCTCGCCGTCTGGCTTGACGAGCGCGAGGGACAGCGCGAGGACCCGCTGTTCCCGACTCGCACAGGACGCCGCTTGAGCCGTGATGCCGTTGAACGCCGCGTTACGATTCACGCCGCCGCCGCCGCCGCGACACAACAATGCGCGTCGCTGAAGAGCAGGCGGCTTCACCCGCATGTGCTCCGGCGCAGCTGCGCGATGTCGCTGCTGCAGGCCGGCGTGGACTCCACGGTCATCGCGTTGTGGCTCGGCCACGCGGATGTCCGATCGACCACTCCCTACATCCACGCCGACATGACGATCAAGGAACGAGCCCTCGCGCTCGTCACGCCAGCGTCGGTCACACCCGGCCGCTACAAGCCCCCAGATGCCGTGCTCGCCTTCCTCGACGGCCTGGGTTAACTATGCCGACGCATCCGCCAACCTAACGCCCGCGAAGCCCACCCGCCACACGCTGACTGCGCCCCACCTCGAACGCAACGTCGGCACTCATCCGGTCCGAGCGTCTGGTGTTTGATGGCCAAGACGCCCTGCTTGCGAGCCGAAGCGAGCGTCGTCGGCGCGCGCCATGGGCGGCGGTCTGTGATCCAGTCGCGCTCGGGTTAAGCGACGCGTCGCGCACTCCCGGCATCGCGGCGCTTGCCGTGAGGTCAGGTGATAGCGCGCGTTGCGTGCGGACCGAACTCTCGCTCATCGAGCAGGTGGCGCGCGAGGAACTCGATATGGTCCGCGGCCACCCGCTCGAAATCGTCACCCAGGAAACCACCGAAGTGGTCGATGGGATATGCGCGCCGCTCGCCACGCGGCGCACGCCGGACGGTCTGCTCGGCAGCCCCGCGCGGCGCCATGTGGTCACGTTCACCAATGCAGACCAACAGCGGGCAGCGCACGCGTTGGGCCGCCCGGACCGGTCGGTAGGTGGGCTTTGCGAACGAAAGCACCAAGAACTCGTTGCACCAGAGGGAGCGATCGCCACAGATCGCTTCGAAACCGGGCAGCGCCTCGGGCTGTGTGAAGAAGGCGTAGGAGCCCGGCCGCCCCACAACCGGGATGTGCACCCGCTGGCGACCCACGATGTTGCGCAACGTATCGAGATTGGCTCGGAGCAAGTTACGCGCCGGCATTCTCCGCACGAACGCGATTACGTCCGTCATCGGACACAGCGCGATAGCAGCAGCGATCTTCTCATCGGCGGCCGCGGTGTAGATGGCGTGGCCGCCGGCCACCGAGAAACCCCACACGGCCACAGCATCACGGTCAACACCCTCCAGACCTCGGGCGAAGGACACGGCCGCCCGGAAGTCGGCGCGCTGGCGGTCCACGTTGAGGAGTCGGCGCGGCTCGCCGCCACTGGCACCGAAATGGCGGAAGTCGAACGTCAGCGCCGTCACCCCGATCTCCGCGAATCGCTCGGCGAATGCGGGCAGACCGTCCTCGCGCGTGAGACTGAAGCCATTAGCCATCGCAACGCACGGTGTGATTTCCCCGGGCGGGACGTCCGGCCGGTAGACACGGGCGGCACAGTCGACGCCATCTGAGCGGAACGTCGTCTCCTCGACCCTCACCGCCGCGATCATAGTAGTAGCCATCGCTGCTAGCACCGTGGAGGCCCCTGGCGCGCGCGGGGAGAAATCGATGGCTGTTGCCACCGACGCTTCGCCACAGCGCTTACTTCTGCTGACCGACCCAGGAAAGGATGCGGCTACCAGCCTCCGGACTCCGTGCTCGCCTTCCTGGACGGCCTGAGTAACTATGCCGACGTCTCTACCGCTCCAAGCACAACCCATCGATGTCGCCCGATTGACCGTTTGAATGGGCACAAACGGGCACAAATCGCAATTTGGCTTGCTCTGCGGCCTCGCCCCAGACGACTCGGATCGCAGAAACCACTTCATTTGCAGGCACTTCCGTATGGAGCTAGCCGGGCTCGAACCGGCGACCTCCTGCATGCCATGCAGGCGCTCTCCCAACTGAGCTATAGCCCCTTGATGGCGTCATCGTATCGCCTCTGATCGGCGTTCTCAGCCTTGCGGCCGAGCGTGCTGGCCTTGCGCGGGAGCGCCTTGAGCAGGGAGCGCTTTAGTCACACGGAGGATTGGCTGAGCAATCCGGAGGATCGGTCGAGTCCCCGAGGCTCGCAGGCGCGTGTGGCTCTGACAGCGATCGGAGTAGTCTCGAAGGGAACCCAACGAAGGAGGATTGCGAGATGGCCGGTGAAGCGCTGTTCCTGGGTTGGGGCCCTGTCGTAAGGGGCCGTGAGCAGAAGGCTCTGCAGGTCTTTCAGGAGACCATCGAATACTACGGGCGCCTGCAGCAGGAAGGGCGGATCGACAGTTTCGAGCCGGTGTTGATCGCCCCGCACGGGGGCGACCTCGCGGGCTTCGTGCTGCTACGCGGAGAGCGTGCCAAGTTGGATCAGGTCCGCTCCAGCGAGGAGTTCGAACGCGCCGTGACCCGCGCCGCCACGATCGTTGACAACGTCGGCGTGATCAACGCCTTCACGGGCGATGCGCTCGGGCAGGTGATGGGTCGCTTCCAGGCAGTCTCCGAGGAGCTGGCCTGACCTCGTCGCCACCGGCCGTCCTCGCGGGCGGCCGGTTGGCGGGTGCACCGGCGGGGTGAGGCGTGGGTTTGGCGGGTGCGCTGCGCAGGTGCTTCGAGTTGTTGGTCGGAAGGTGAGGTAAGTCGGGAGGCGCAGTAGGTCAGGAGGCGCGATGGTCCGTCGCTAGGTCGAGGAGGCGCCGGTCTGCCGGTTCGTCGGGGGAGCACGTTGGGGTCGGGTTGGGGCCGCGCGAGCGTTCCGTCCCGGGGCGCTCGCTAACCTCCCGGCGGAGATGAGCGAGCAGCGTTACGACCCGCTTGAGATCGAGCCCCGCTGGCAGGCGGTGTGGGCGGCTGAGCGCACCTGGGAGGTATCCAACGATCCTCCCAGCGCACCCGCGGGCCCCCTCGCATCCGGTGGAGGCCCCGGGGGCGGTGGCGGAGCTGCCGATGTGGGTGTAGGGGGGTCTGCGCCGCCGAGCTCCTACGTGCTCGAGATGCTTCCCTATCCCAGCGGGGAGCCCCACATCGGGCACCTGAAGGTGTACTCCGTGGGGGACGCGATCGCGCACTTCCACCGACGTCTGGGCCGGCGTGTGCTGCACCCGATGGGTTATGACGCCTTTGGGCTGCCAGCGGAGAACCACGCGATCAAGACCGGCGTGAACCCCCGCGAGTCAACCGCCGCCTCGATCGCCTCCTTCCAGCGCCAGTTCCGCTCGTGGGGGATCTCGATCGACTGGTCGCGCGAGCTCTCGACGCACGAACCCCGCTACTACCGCTGGACGCAGTGGATCTTCCTGCAGCTCTTGCAGGCGGGCCTGGCCTACCGCAAGGAGGCCGCGGTCAAGTGGTGTCCCAACGACCAGACGGTGCTCGCCAACGAGCAGGTCGTAGATGGCCACTGCGAGCGCTGCGGCGCGGAGGTCGAGATCCGCCAGTTGGAGCAGTGGTTCCTGCGCATCACCGACTACGCCGAGCGGCTGCTCGGCGACCTCGATGGGATCGAGTGGCCGGAGAACGTGAAGACCATGCAGCGCAACTGGATCGGGCGCTCCGAGGGCGCCGAGGTGACGTTCCGCTGCGAGGACTTGGGTCCCGCCCGGGCGGGCGGGACCCCGATCGACTACCCCGTCTTCACCACCCGCCCCGACACACTGTTCGGGGCGACCTTCTTCGTGATGGCTCCCGAGCACCCCGACGTGCCCCGCCTCGTGGAGGGCACCGAGCAGGAGCGGGCGGTGCACGAGTACGTCAACCACGCGCTCACCGAGTCAAACGAGGACCGCGGCGATGCGGAGCGGCCCAAGACGGGGGTCGCCCTGGGGCGCACGGTGACCAACCCCGTCAACGGCGAGCAGATCCCGATGTACGTGGCGGACTATGTGCTGATGGAGTACGGCACGGGGGCGATCATGGCGGTGCCCGCGCACGATGAGCGCGACTACGCCTTCGCCCGCGCCCACGGGCTACCGATCCGCCGCGTGATCGAAGGCGTCCCCGCGGAGGGGGGGACGAGCATGGCCTCCCCTACACGGGCGACGGCCCGCTGGTGAACTCAGACGCGCGCTTCGACGGCAGGGGCAACCGCGAGGCGCTCGCGGAGATCGTGAGCTGGCTGGACCGCGAGGGCAAGGGTCACGCGTCGGTCAACTACCGCCTGCGCGACTGGCTCGTCTCCCGCCAGCGCTACTGGGGCTGCCCGATCCCGATCCTCTACTGCGAGTCGTGCGGGATCGTGCCGGTGCCCGAGGAGCAGTTGCCCGTGGTGCTGCCCGACATCGAGGACTACGCGCCCCGCGGGCGCTCACCGCTCGCGGCCGCGGAGGAGTGGGTGGCCGCGGTGTGCCCCGCCTGCGGCGGCCCCGCGCGCCGGGAGACGGACACGATGGACACGTTCGTCGACTCCTCGTGGTACTTCTTGCGCTACTGCGACGCCGCCAACGATGAGGCCGCGTGGGACCCCGCGGTGCTACGCCGCTGGATGCCCGTCGACCAGTACATCGGCGGGGTGGAGCACGCGATCCTGCACCTGATGTACGCGCGCTTCTTCACCAAGGCGCTCGCGGACCTCGGCCACCTCGACTTCCAGGAGCCCTTCCAGGCGCTCTTCACCCAGGGGATGGTGACGAAGGATGGCGCGAAGATGAGCAAGTCCAAGGGCAACGTGGTCCCGCCCGCGGCGATCGTGGAGCGCTACGGGGCGGACACCGCGCGGGCGTACATCCTCTTCATCGGGCCCCCCGACCAGGACGTCGACTGGTCCGACGAGGGCGTCGAGGGGGTGCACCGTTTCCTCGGCCGCTTCTGGCGGCTGGCCGTGGAGGTCGCGGAGCGGGGGAGAGGCAACGACGCGCGGGGGGGAGCGGGCGGCCCGGGTGGCGGGGCGGCTCTAAAGGACGAGGACGCCGAGGAGGAGCTGCTGCGCAAGGCTCACTGGGCGATCGACAAGGTCTCCACCGACCTGCGCCGCTTTGCGTTCAACACCGCGATCGCGGCGGTAATGGAGCTGTTCAACGAATGCTCCCGCCTGCGCGAGCGCGCCTCGGTCTCCGCGCAACGCTTCGCTCTCGCAACGGCGGCCTCGCTGCTCTTTCCCTTCGCCCCCCACGTGAGCGCCGACGTCTATGACCGCCTGCTCGGCGAGCGGGTGTGGGAGCAGCCGTGGCCGCGGGCGGACCCGGCGCTCTTGGAGCGCGATGTTTACGAGCTCGTCTGCCAGGTCAACGGCAAGCTGCGCGACCGCGTGCAGGCGCCCACCGATGCGACCCCCGAGCAGCTCAAGGAGCTCTGCCGCGCCGCCCCCAACGTGCGGGCCCACCTCGACGGTAAAGAGGTCGTCAAGGAGATCGTGGTGCCGGGCAAGCTGGTCAATCTCGTTGTTCGCTGAGGCGCAGGAGCCGCTCACGGCGAGGCGATAGAGCGACGGGTTGGCAGCTCTGTGAGGTGTCGGCTCGGTCGCCTACACTCGCATCTTGCCCGCGCTGAAGCCCGCCTACCTGATCCACGGCGATGACCACGGCGCGATCGCGGAGCGCCGCGCGGGACTACACGAGCTCGCACTCAAGGAGGGGGACGCGGGCTCCGTGGAGGTCCTCTCTGGCGAGGCCGCCACTCCCGCGGGGGTGGCCCTGGCGCTGGCCGCGATGACATTTGCGATCGGGCAGCGGGTGATCGTGGTGGATGGGGTGGAGCGGTGGAAGCAGGCTGAGGTCGAAGAGCACCTGCTCCCCGCCATGCGCGCGATGCCCCCCGACACGACCGTCGCGCTGTTCGCCCGCGAGGAGGGGCGCGCCAAGGCCCCCGCGGCGGTGCATGAGGCCATCAAGGCCGCCGAGGGACAGATCGTGCAACAGGGCACGGTCAAGCCGTGGGAGCTGCCCAAGTGGGGACGCGAGCAGGCGGTGCGGCTCGGCCTCGCACTCGACCAGGCTGCCGCCAAGGCGCTCGTCGCCCAGGTCGGGGAGCGCCAGCAGCGACTCTTACGCGAGCTCGAGAAGCTGGCCTTGGAGCTCGAAGAGCCGGGGGGTGGCTCATCGAAGCCGATCCGCGTGAGCGCGGAGCTGATCGAACAGCGCGCTGCACACTCCGCGGAGCGGCGTGCATTCGTGCTCGCCGACGCCCTGCTCGGCGGGGACCCCCGCGCTGCGACCCTCGCCTATCTGCGCCTGCGCCGCCAGGGAGAGCGCCTGGGCGGACTCTCGTATCTGATGGCCTCCCGCGTGCGCGACGCACTCGGGGTCGCTGTGCGCCTGCAAGCGGGGGAGTCCGCCGCCGAGATCAAGCGCGGTCTGCGGATGCCGCCCCGCGCAGCGGAGCGCTTCGTGGCGGACGTCGCCCGCATCGCGGACCCCGAACGGCTACGGGCCGCGCTCGGGGTACTCGCGGACCTCGAACTCGACACCCGCGGTGGGGCCCAACTGCGCGCCCATCGCTCGCGGCGCTCGGGACTCGGCGAAGACACCCTCGCGCTGCGCGCGATCGCGGCGATTACCACTCCCGCATAGCGTCCCGGGGTCGGGCTGCGGCGGGAACGGGACGACGTGGGGACGGGGACGACGTGGGCCGGTTGGCGAGGAGTGCGCAGCCTGCGGCCGGTGGGCTCTAGGAGGCGCTGCCGACCGAGGCGCGGATCCGCGCGGCGCGGCTCTTCTTGCGGGCGCCCGTGTTGCGGTGCAGCGCGCCGCGCTTGACCGCGGTGTCGATCTTGCTCACCAGCGCGCGGAGCTCCGTCTCGGCGGCCTGCTCGTCGCCGCTCTGGACCGTGGCCTCCAGGCGGCGGAAGCACGTCTTGATCGTGGAGGTGTAGCGGCGGTTCTCCAACCGCTCGCGCTCCGAGCGGAGGATCCGCTTCTTCTGTGACTCGATGTTGGCCATCTTGGGAGCGCCGTACTATAGCGGCCTTGTCCGCGAGCGAAGAGCCACCCACCCAATCGCTGAGTCTGGAGGGTGGTCCAGCGGAGGAGAACCAAGCCGAGAGCGGCGGGGCGGGGATCGGGGACGCTGCTGCGGATGGGATTGGTGCGGAGGGGTTTGGAGGGGGTGGTGCGGCAGCGGGCGATTCCGGAGGGGGCGATTCCGCGGCGGGCGGGGCCGGGCCGCGGGGGGGCGGGGAACGCGTGGCGCGCAACACCGCGATCTTCTCGATCCTCACGATGTTCTCCCGGGTCGCGGGGCTTGGGCGGGAAATCCTCGCCGCCAGCTACTTCGGCACGGGCGGTCCCGCCTCTGCGTTCACGCTCGCCAACCTCGTTCCCAACCTCGTCGCCAACCTCTTTGCCCAGGCCGCGCTCTCCGCCGCGTTCGTGCCGGTCTTCACCGACCTCCTCCAGCAGGGACGCCGCCGCGAGGCGTTCCGGTTGGCGTCGACGCTGTTCTGGATCATGCTGATCGCGCTCGCCACGATCACTGCCCTGTTCGAGCTCCTCGCCGGGGTGGTGATGCCGCTGTTCACCGGCCCCACCTTCGGCGCGGCGCTCGATACCCTCACCGTGGGGCTCTCCCAGGTGCTGTTCCCCGTAGTCCTCCTGCTCGGGCTGACCGGCCTGCTCGTGGGGATCCTGCAGTCCTACGAACACTTCACGATCCCCGCCCTCGCCCCCGCTGTCTGGAACGTCGTGATCATCGTGGCGCTCGTCGTGCTGCTCCCCGACTTCCACGGGGAAGACCAAATCTACGCGTACGCCGTCGGCATCCTGATGGCCACCGCGGTGCAGTTCGTGATGGCGCTCGGAGCGCTCGCGCGGATCGACTTCCGCCTGCAGGTCTCCATCGACTGGCACGACCCCCGGGTGCGCCAGGTGTTCATCCTGATGCTCCCCGTCACGATCGGCCTCGGGATCGTCAACCTCGACCAGTTCATCAACGCCGCCTTCGGCACCCTCGTCAGCAAGGAAGCCCCCCGCGCGATCGAAAACGCGTTCCGCGTCTACATGCTCCCCCAGGGGATCTTCAGCGTGGCGGTCGCCACCGTGCTCTTTCCCACCCTCAGCCGCATGGCTTCGCGCCGCGACCCCGGCGGGATGCGCCGCGCGGTGGGGATCGGGATGCGCCAGATCAACCTGCTGCTGATTCCCGCCGCCGCGTTCATGATCGCGCTCACCACCCCGATCGTGCGGCTGCTCTTCGAACGCGGGAAATTCGGCCCCGAATCGACCCACCTCGTCTCGATCGCGCTGTTCTGGTTCGCGTTCTCGCTGCCCTTCGGGGGGCTCAACCTGCTCTTGACCCGCACCTTCTTCGCGGTCCAGCGCCCCTGGATCCCCACCAGCCTCGCGGCGCTGAACATGATCGTGGACATCATTGTGTCCCTCTCGCTCTACAAACCCCTGGGGATCGCGGGGCTGATCATCGGCACGGTGTTGGCCAACGTCGTGATGACCGCGCTGCAGGTTCGCCGCCTGCGGATCGGCTTCAACGGGCACCTCGAGGGCCGCCAGACGACGATGATCACGGCGCGTATCCTGCTCGCCTCTGCGCTCCTGGGGGGAGTGTCGTGGGCGGTGTGGTACGTCCTCAATCGGCTCCTCGGGGGCTCGCTGCCCGCGCAGATCGTGAGCGTCGGCGGCGCCGGCGTGGCGGGCGTCCTCGTTTACATGCGCGCTGTGCTCCTCATGCGCGTCCCCGAGGCCCACCAGGTCAGCCGTCTGATTCGTACCCAGCTCGGGCGTGCGTAGCGACCAGTTCGCTCGGTGCGGCGTGTGCGGGCCGCTCGGCGCCTCGGCGGCGAGTCTGTGCGACGCTGGCGGCGAGTTCGCTCGGTGCGGCGTGTGCGGGCCGCCCGGCGCGGCTCGGATGACAGCCCGACCGAGATGAAACCGGGCGGGCCCGAAGGCCCGCCCGGTGTCGCCGGTCATAGATCGCCGCTGAACTACTACGTCCCAGGACTTAGTGTCTAATTGCCTGGGCGGCATGACACTCTCAACCACCGGGACTGGCCGCCCGCCCGAGGGCTGGCGCGTTGCCCGGCTTGGGTCTCGCGACCCCGATCGAGTAGGCGATCCGCCGGTATTTGAAGGGTAGCGCTGTCGCGATCCGGCCCGCCTCGCCCTATCCTGCGGCCACCCAGCGAGGTGCCGGGCAACGAACGCCGCGAGCACGCCCCCAGGGGCGTGCCAATCTAAAGTCAGATCACCTATGGATCAGGCCCACATCCGCAACCGCAACGACCCCCCGCCCCCGGGTGCGGGTTCCCCGTAGGGAGGCGCAGCCATGGACCAGGCCCAGATCCGCAACTTCTCGATCATCGCCCACATCGACCACGGCAAGTCGACGCTGGCGGACCGCATCCTGGAGCTCACGCACACGGTGGATCAGCGGGAGATGCGCGCGCAGCTGCTCGACTCGATGGACCTCGAGCGCGAGCGGGGGATCACGATCAAGGCGCAGGCGGTGCGGGTGTTCTTCGAGAGCAAGGACGGGCAGACCTACCAGCTGCACCTGATCGACACCCCCGGGCACGTGGACTTCACCTACGAGGTCTCGCGCTCGCTCGCGGCGTGCGAGGGGGCCCTGCTGGTGGTCGACGCCTCCCAGGGGGTGGAGGCGCAGACGGTCGCGAACACCTACCTCGCGGTGGACGCCGGCCTCGAGCTGATCCCGTGCCTGAACAAGCTCGACCTCCCCGGCGCCGAGCCCGAGCGGGTGGCCGGCGAAGTCGCGGAGCTGATCGGGGAGGACGCGGAGTCGATCCTCCGCATCTCCGGCAAGACCGGCGCGGGGGTGGGGGAGGTGCTGGAGGAGCTCGTGGCGCGCGTCCCCCCGCCCGCGGGGGACCCCGCGGCGCCGCCGCGGGCGCTGATCTTCGACTCGGAGTTCGACCAGTACCGGGGGGTGATCGCGTACATCCGCGTGGTCGACGGGGTGTTCCGCAAGGGCGAGGCGATTCGCGCGATGGCGAGCGGCCTGCTCGCGGACATCGATGACATCGGGTGCTTCTCCCCCCAGATGATGCCCACCGATCAGCTCGCCGCGGGGGAGGTGGGGTACCTCATCACGGGGGTCAAGGACGTCACCCAGCTGCGCGTGGGAGACACGCTCACCACCCGCGCGCGGACCGGCGCGCCGCGCGTCGCGGAGGCCACGGAGGCGCTCCCGGGCTACCGGGAGGTCAAGCCGATGGTGTTCTGCGGCCTCTTCCCGATCGAGTCCGACAGCTACCCCGACCTGCGCGACGCGCTCGAAAAGCTGACGCTCAACGACGCCGCGCTCTCGTGGGAGCCCGAGACCTCGGACGCGCTGGGGTTCGGCTTCCGCTGCGGCTTCCTGGGGCTCCTGCACATGGACATCGTGCGCGAGCGCCTCGAGCGGGAGTACGACCTCGAGTTGATGGCGACGATGCCCTCGGTGGAGTTCGACCTCACGCTCACCGATGGGCGCGAGCTCGAGGTCCACAACCCCTCCGACATGCCCGACCCCGGCACGATCGAGGAGATCCGCGAGCCCTACATCAAGGCCCAGGTGATCGCCCCGCGGGAGTTCGTGGGGGCGGTGATGGAGCTCTGCCAGGAGCGCCGCGGGGAGCACGCGGGGATGCACTACCTCTCTCCCGAGCGGGTGCAGCTCACCTACGACGTCCCGCTCGCGGAGATCGTGCTCGACTTCTTCGACCAGCTCAAGTCCCGCACCCGGGGGTACGCGTCGCTCGACTACGAGCTGATCGGGATGCGGCCCTCGAACCTCGTGAAGCTCGACGTGCTGCTCGCCGGCGACCCCGTGGATGCGCTCTCGATGGTCGTCCACCGCGACAAGGCCTACGAGATGGGCCGCGCGCTCGCCGAGCGCCTGCGCAAGCGCATCCCCCGCCAGCAGTACGACGTCCCGATCCAGGCCGCGATCGGCTCCCACATCATCGCCCGCGAGACCGTCAAGGCGTTCCGCAAGGACGTGATCGCCAAGTGCTACGGAGGTGACATAACGCGCAAGAAAAAGCTCCTCGAGAAGCAGAAGGAGGGCAAGAAGCGGATGAAGCAGGTCGGCCGCGTCGAGGTCCCTCAGGAGGCGTTTCTCGCGGTCCTCGAACTGGGGGAGGAGCGCGGGTGACGCGCCTGCTCTTCGTCTGCCTCGGCAACATCTGTCGCTCCCCCACCGCGGAGGGCGTGATGCGCGCGCTCGTCGCCGAAGCCGGCCTACAGGAGCGGATCGAGCTGGACAGCGCGGGCACGGGGGCGTGGCACGTGGGCGAGCCTCCCGACAGGCGGGCCACCGCGGCAGCGCGCCGCCGCGGGATCGCCCTCGGGGGCGTCGCACGCCAGGTGCAGCCGAGCGACTTCGAGGGGTTCGACCTGATCCTCGCGATGGACAGCTCCAACCTCAGCGATCTCCGCCGCCTCGCGCCCGACGAGTCCGCCCGCGCGAGGGTGCGGCTGCTACGCGAGTTCGATCCCGCCGCGAACCCAGACGGCGATACGAACGCAGACGCTCACACGAACGGCGACCTCGACGTGCCCGACCCCTACTACGGGGGTCCCGACGGCTTCGATCGCGTGCTCGACCTCGTGCACCGCGCGTGCGCCGCGCTGTTGGAGCGGATCGGCGCCGAGTGAGCCTCCCACCGGGGGTCACCGACGCGCGGCGGGTGGGCGGCGGTGACATCAACGAGGCATGGCGCGTCACCCTCCCGGACGGGCGCTGCGCGTTCGTGAAGACCCGCCCCGACGCCGCCCCCGGGGAGTACGCCGCAGAGGCGTACGGCCTGCGCTGGCTGGCGCAGCCGGGCGCGCTGCGGACCCCGCATGTGCTGGAGATCGCAGCGGAGTACCTGGTGCTCGAGTGGGTCGATGCCGGGCCCCTGAGCGCGGAGGGTGCCGAGGAGCTGGGCCGAGGCCTCGCGCTGACCCACGCCGCCGGCGCCCCCGCATTTGGGGAAGCGCCCGCCACGGGCGTCGCTGCTCCTGCGGACGAGGCCGTCACGGGCGTTGCTCCTGCGGACGAGGCCGTCACGGGCGTTGCTCCTGCGGACGAGGCCGTCACGGGCGTTGCTCCTGCGGACGAGGCCATCACGGGCGTTGCTGCTCCCGCAGACAAGGCCACCACGGGCTTCGGCTCCCTGCGGCTCCCCAATGACCCGGAGCCCGACTGGCCGACCTTCTATGCCGAGCGCCGCCTGCGCCCGCTCGCGCGTGTGGCCCAGGAGCGCGGTGTTCTCTCCCCTGCGGGCGCACGCGCGGTCGAGACAGTGTGCGAACGCCTGCCCGAGCTCGCGGGTCCGCCCGAGCTCCCCGCGCGGCTGCACGGGGACCTGTGGAGCGGCAACGTCATGGGTGACGCGGAGGGGCGCCCGTGGCTGATCGATCCCTCCGCTTACGGGGGCCACCGCGAGGTGGACCTGGCGATGCTGAGGCTGTTCGGGGCGCCCAGCGAGCGCATCTTCGCAGCCTACGCCGAGGTGGCGCCGCTCGCGGAGGGCTGGGAGGAGCGGGTGCAGCTGTGGCAGCTACTGCCGCTGCTGGTGCACGCGGCGTTGTTCGGCGGCTCCTACCAGGGTGCGGCGGAACGGGTCGCCCGGCACTACGCGGGCTGAAGCCACCGAGCTGCCTCACCCGCCTGCGCCCGCGTGAACACCGTCTCGGGAGCTCCACGCTCCGGCCAGCTGTCCCCGCCGGTGGGACCGGTCGGAGTAGAGGTATGTGCGCGAAACCACCATCAGCGAACGGCGGCGGCTGTACCTGCTCGCGCGAGCGCTCGTGGCGCGGTACTACCGCCGGCAGTTGACGCTCGCCGCGGTCGCAAACGCGGTGGGCTGCTCGCCGCGCCAGCTGCAGCGTGCGTACGTGCAGTTCGCCGCGAGCACCTTCAAGGAGGACCTCGCAGCGCGGCGCATGGCGGCAGCCGCGGAGCTGCTCGCGGGGCAACCTATCCCGGTGGCGGACGTCGCGCGACTGGTGGGCTACAGCGGGGGCTCGCACTTCGCGCGCGCCTTCCGTCGCCGCTACGGGCTCTCCCCGGCCCGCTTTCGCGAGCGCGCGCGGATCCGTCAGACGGCGCCCGCTGGAGGCCAGGGGACGGCGGCCCCCGCACAAGAGGTCGCGGTTGAGCTCGCGCCGCGGTAGTACCTGTTCAGACGCAGACCTGCTCAGACGCCGGCGCCGTAGGGCGCGGCGGCCACCGGGTCCTCGCGCACGGCCTCCGCGTGGGGCAGGCGCACCCGCATCAGCGTGCCGCCGCCGGGAGCGGCTTCGGCGGCGATCGTGCCCCCGTGCTGCTCCACGACCTGGCGCACGATCGCGAGGCCGAGCCCCGACCCGGGCCGCCCGCGGGCCTCGGCGCCGCGGTAGAAGCGGTCGAAGATATGGGGGAGGTCCTCCGCTGCAATCCCGGGCCCGTGATCGCGCACGGTCAGCTGCGTGCCCTCCAAGCGGATCTCCACGGGCGCCCCGGGGGGGCTGTACTTGACGGCGTTGTCGATCAGATTGTTCACCGCGCGCCCCAGACGGGAGGGCACGCCGGGGAGCACCGTTGGGGCGAGCGCGGTGAGCAGCGCGCGCTCGGAGCCCGCCCCGCCGGCGTGGCGGCGGGCGCGCTCGGCGGCCTCGGCGACGATCTGATCGAGGCGCACGTCCTCGGTCTCCGCAGGCGGCTCCTCGCCGCGGGCGAGGTCGATCAGGTCGTTGACCAGCAGGGTCAGCTCCTCGATCTGCTCCACCGCCTCCCCGAACAGCTCCTCGCGCTGGAGGGGGTCGAGATGGGGGGCCTGCTGGAGGATCTCGATGTTGGTGCGCAGGCTCGTCACCGGTGTGCGCAGCTCGTGGGAGGCGTCGGCGACGAGTTGGCGCTGGGCGTGCACGGAGGCGTCGAGCGCCCCCATCGAGCGCTCCAAGGCGTCTAGCATCGCGTTAAAGCTCACCGCGAGGCGCCCGATCTCATCGGCCTGGTCGACATCCTCCGCGCCGCCGCTCGTGGCGATGCGCCCCGAGAGATCCTGGGTGCGGGCGACGTGCTCGGCGGCGCGGGTGAGGCGTCCCACGGGCGCCACCACTGCGTCGGCGACCAGCCGCCCGAGCAACGCGGCGAGCGCAATCCCCCCGAGCGCGATCAGGGTGAGGATCAGGCGCAGGTGGCGCAGCAGGTGGTCGGCTTCGGTGAGCGGCTGGGCGAACTGCGCCGCGACGCCGGGGAGCACGTTCTCCGCGAGGATCCGCATGTGCACACCCCCCACGCGGGTGTCTTCGAAGAACGAGTGTCCGCCGTCGGTGGCGAGGGCGCGTGTGGCGGCGCTCACGGGCAGGGTCACGTTGGTGGAGGAGCGGAACAGCACGTCGCCGCTGGAGTTCACGAACTGCTGGTAGCCCCGCACCTGGTTGGGGCGGGGGGTGAGGTTGCCGAAGGGGTTGTGGGCGATCGCTTCGCCTCCGAGCAGCGGCGCGAGGCCCTCGGCGGCGGCGCGCCTGACGAATGCGGGCAGGCCGTGTGAGCGGTCCCGCAGCTGTGAGTCGACCTGGCCGCGCAGCTGGTGGGCCACGAGCAGGTAGGTGAGCGCGGAGGCGAGTACCACGGCGATCGCAACGGCGGCGGCGGCGAGCAGCGCGACGCGTCGGCGGAAGCTCATCGGCGCTCCCCCGCCCCCCGCGGCCACGGCCGGGCGAGAGCTCGAGCTGCCTGCCCGGTGGGGGTCACGATCCGCCCCGGGTCACGAGCCGCCCCGCAGCACGTAGCCGACCCCGCGCACGGTGTGCAGCAGCCGGGACTCCCCGCCGGCCTCGGTCTTGCGGCGCAGATAGCCCATGTAGACGCCGAGCGAGTTGGAGGTCGCTCCGAAGTCATACCCCCATACGTGTTCGAAGATCGTGGAGCGTGTGAGCACCTGGCGGGGGTGGCGCAGGAAGAGCTCCAGGAGCAGGAACTCGGTGCGGGTCAGCTGCAGGGGGCGCTCGCCGCGAAATGCCTCGTGGGCGAGGCGATCGAGGCGCAGATCCGCGAAGGTGAGCGTCTGCTCGGGCTCGTCCTCCCCGGTGCGCCGCAGCAGCGCCCGCAGGCGGGCCATCAGCTCGCGCAGGGCGAAGGGCTTGACGAGGTAGTCGTCGGCGCCCGCGTCGAGGCCCGCGACGCGGTCGTCGATCTCGCCGCGGGCGGTGAGCATCAGTACGGGGGTGCGGTCGCCCGCGTGGCGCATCCGCCGACAGACCTCCAGGCCGTCGAGCCGCGGCATCGAGACGTCGAGGATCACGGCGTCGTAGGGGCCCTGGTCCAAATGCTCCAAGGCGGCGGCGCCGTCGGAGGCCTGCGCGACCTCGTAGCGCTCGAGCGCGAGCGCCCGCGCGAGCGCGTGCTGCACGGCGGGCTCGTCGTCGACAACGAGGATGCGGGCGAGTTCGGCCATGATGGGTAGTAGGAAGGGGGTCGGCGGCTCGGGAGTGGGCGGGCGCGTGGGCCTCACCACCATTTTGGGAGCAACCAGGCTAATACCCGATGAAGAGAACGCGAAGAATCAGCGAAGAGCCGCAGAATCCCTCCGAGGCCGCGGAGGGGGCGCGGGAAACCGCGCTGAGGATCGATCCGCTCGCGGACAGCATGCAGGGTCCCGGTGGCGGCGGGGTGGACAGCGTGGCTAGGGGGAGGGTGGACGGGATGTCCGCGGGAAGCACAGAGAACGCCGAGGAGCTCGCGCGCGAAACGGCTCAGGGAATCGAGGTGCAGTCGCGGAGGCTGCGCAACAGCATCCTCAGCCTGTTCGTGTTCTTCGTGATCGTCGCGGGTCTGCTGCTGGCCGTGCCAGGCCTGCGCGCCGCGGGGGAGCGGATCACCGACGCGGACTGGAGCCTCGTCGGAGCTGGGGTGGTGGCGGAGCTCCTCTCGTGCGCCTCCTACGTCGTGCTGTTCGGACTGGTGTTCGGGAGGATCGGCCGCCGGCTGAGCTCGCGTCTGTCGCTAGCCGAGCTGGCGGTCAACTCGGTGGTCTCCGCGGGCGGCCTGGGGGGGATCGCGCTGGGCGCGTGGGTGCTGCGCAGCAAGGGGATCTCGGTGGAGCGGATCGCGAAGCGCTCGGTGCTGTTCTTCGTGCTGACCAGCGCAGTGAACGTGAGCGCGGTGGTGGTGATCGGCTTGGCAATGTGGCTGGGGCTGCTGCCGGGCTCGCAGCGAGCCCTGATTACGTTGCTACCGGCGGCGGCGGCGCTGTTGACGATCATCGGCACGCTGGCGGCCGCCGGTTGGGCGCGACGGGCGGCGGCGCGCAGAAGCTCCGAGCACGGCCGCACGGTGGTGGCGCTGGTCGCGATCGGGGGAGGGGTGGGGGACGCGGTGGGGCTGATCCGTCGCCACGACTGGCGGCTGGTGGGGGCGGTGGGGTACTGGCTCTTCGACACCGTGTGCCTGTTCGCATGCCTGGCGGCGTACGGCCCGACGCCGACGTTCTGGGCGGTTGCGATGGCCTACCTGGTGGGGATGCTCGCGAACTCGATCCCGATCCCCGGGGGCTTCTTCGCGGTCGAAGGGGGACTCGTGGGGATGTTGCTGCTGTTCGGGGCGCGCCCCGCCTCGATGGTGCTGGCGGCGGTGGTGACCTACCGGGCGATCTCCCTGTGGATCCCCGCGCTGATCGGGACGGCGGCGTTCCTCAGCATCCGCAGCGAGATCGGCGAGCCGCTGCGCCCCCAGCCGGGCAGCGCGGCGGGCACATAGCCGACCTACCAGGACCTCGCTTGGACCGCTCAGCGGCGTACTAGCCTTTCCCGAAGAGGGCGCGATCGACAGCAAGCGTGGCGGCTACGCGCTGGCAGGGGTGCCCGGGGAGGTGGCTCATGACGGCCTGCACGGCGGGCGGCCGCGGCCGTGAAAGTCCGGGACAGAACACCGGTGGGGGAAGGGAGCGCAATGCCGAGCCGGGGGCGTTGAGGGGCCGCAGGGCGGCGACGGCGCGCAGCGCTGCGGAGGGTTCGTCGGAGAAGACGTCGATCGCGGTGCGCCCGCTGTAGAGCTCGATCGAGTGCCCGCCGTCGTAGATCACTGCGGGAACGCCGCGCAGCACGGCGTTGCGCTGGGCTCCGAGGGGTGCGTTGGCGTGGCGGGTGTAGATCAGGGTGGTGACCTGCACCGGCAGCTCGCAGCCGCCCCCCCCGAGGGCGGTGGTCTTGCCGGAGACGCAGTTGCCGTAGTAGACGCTGTCCCCGGTGGCGCTGACGTAGTTGTAGCGGCCGTCGGCGGCAGCGAGCACATAGGGGCCGAAACGGGGCCCGACCCAGTAGATGGGGTAGTAGGGGAAGGTCTCAGCCTGGGCGAGTTCGACCGTGGCGATGGGCGCAGGCTGGGTGGTGGCGCAGCCCCCGGCGAGCAGGCAGAGGGCCCCGGCGAACAGGCAGGCGGTGAGGATGCGCACGTGGGCGGCGGCGGCGCGCAGGCGGGCAGACCTACGAGGGAGCATCGGAAGCGGGATTCTCACAGCGACTTTCGGGAGTGTGAACTGTTGAAGAGGGCAGGAAGAAGCAAGCAAGTACGACCGCGGGACAGGCAGAAGAGGTTCGACTCGCGGATAGGCCGGGGTCCGGTGGGGTAGCGCACCGGGCCCCGGTCGATCTTCCCACAACCCCAGGGTCCACGCGGCGGGTGAGGGAGCGGTCCGGCGCGGACCCCTCGCGACACCTCGAACCTTCGCGGCACTCTATCCAGAGAGAGCTGTGGGGAGTAAGCGAGAACCCCTAGGCTGAGCGCGATGGGCACCTACGTTGCAAGATCGTCCAACCCTCGGACGGGGGGACGGGCAGCGGCGCGGGAGGGCTCGCATGGGGGGGGTGCGTGGGCGCGCGTGCCGTGGGGCGTGTTGGCGGGGGCGCTCGGGGTGGCGGTGTGGCTGCTCGTGGACCCGCGCACGCCAGACCTCGCGGGGCAGGTATACCGGGCTAACCTGTTCAAAGAAGCGGGCTTCCTGATCTACGACGGGAGCTGGTATGGGGGGCACGATCTCCCGGGGTACAGCCTCCTGTTCCCACCGCTGGCAGCGCTGGTGGGGGTGCGAGCGGTGGGCGCGGCGGCGGTGCTGGCCTCGGCGACGCTGTTCGATCTGATCGCGCGGACCGCCTACGGCTGGCGGGCGGCGCGGTGGGGCGCGGTGTGGTTTGCGGTGGCGGCACTGGGGGATGTATGGAGCGGGAGGGTGACGTTCGCGCTGGGCGTAAGCGTGGGCCTGGGGGCGGTGCTCGCACTGGTGCGCGGCCGACCGGTCGCGGCGGGGCTGCTGGCGGGAGTGTGCGCGCTGTGCAGCCCGGTGGCAGGCGTGCTGGTGGCGCTGGCGGGGGTGACACACACGCTGATGGGGTTGACCGGGGCGCCCGCGGGGTTCGCGCCGGCGGAGTCCACCGCGCTGCCGGCGGGGACGCCCCACCTGCGAGCGCGACGCCGATCGCGAGTCGGTCTGTGGCGTAGCGCGCTCATTCTCGGCGTTCCTCCAGCGGTGGTGGTACTGGCGCTGGTGGGGCTCTTCCCCGAGGGGGGCTGGGAGCCCTACCCGCTGTACTCGTTCGTGGCGACGGTGGCGGTGATCGCGGGGTTCCTGTGGGCGCTCCCCGCGGAGCAGCGGCTACTGCGGGTGGGGGCGGTCGTCTACCTGGTGGTGTGTGTGGCGTGTGTGGCGGTTCATACCCCGATCGGGGCGAACATCGAGCGCTACGGGGTGCTCCTGGCGGGACCTTTGCTGCTGTGCGCGGTGAGCGATGGGTCGCGTCGTGGGATCGCGGGGGATCGCGACGGAGTTGGCGCGCGCGGGGCGCGCGCAGGACGAGGAGGGCGTGGACGAGCCCACGGGTTGGGTGTGGCCGCGGTGCTGTGCGGAATCGCAGTGTGGACGGGCTGGGGCCCGGTGCGCGAAACGCGCGCCGTGGTGGGGAACGCCTCGACGAGAGCGTCCTACTACCTGCCGGTGGAGCGGTTCGTGGCGCGCGTCGAGGCCCCTCCCGGCGAACCGGTGCGAGTGGAGGTGCCGTTCACGCGGGGCCACTGGGAGGCGGCGTGGCTGGCGCCGAAGGTGTCGCTGGCGCGGGGGTGGGAGAAGCAGTTGGATGAGCGCTACGACGGGGTGCTGCTCGCCAAAGGCCTCACGGCGGCGCGCTACCGCCGCTGGCTGGAGGAAGAGGCGGTGCGTTATGTGGCGCTGCCCGACGCGCCGCTTGACCCCTCGAGTGCGCAGGAGGGCCGCCTGATCGAGGGGGGATTGAGCTACCTGCACGAGGTGCTGCGCACGGACCACTGGCAGATCTACGAAGTGCTCGGCGCGACCTCGCTGGCGCAGGGCCCGGGGGTAATGCGCGGGATGGGACACGACTGGTTCGCGCTACGGGCGCACGCGGCGGGGCGCTTCGAGGTGAGGGTGCACTACACCCGCTACTGGACGGTCACGGCGGGGGCGGGGTGTGTAGCACGGGCGCCGGGGGGCTGGACGGAGGTGACAACGCCGCGGGCGGGAGCGGTGACGGTGACGGCGCGCTTCTCACTCAGCCGCGCGCTGGGGTTCGGCGCGGGCGCGTGCGGTCCTGGTTGAGGGACGCGATGGGAGGCCGAGCTTGCTAGCGACGTTCTCCCCTACCCGCCCTCGCTCAACCCGGCTCCGGCTGTCCCTGGGATCCTTCAGTCGGTGGGGGCGAGTGCGTAGAGGCCGGTGTAGCCGGTGAGGTAGACGCGTTTGCCGTCGCTGATTACGGGATCGAAGGAGCCGGTGCCCATCGTGAAGGCGACGCGGCCGGTGGAGATCCCGAGGCCGTAGGTGCGGCGGGTACCGAGGTCGGCGAAGTAGACGATCCGCCCAAGGATGGTGGCGGAGCCGGAGATCTTGCCGCCGGCGTTGTAACTCCAGTCGACGTGCCCGGTGCGGGCATCGAGCGCGTAGAAGTTGCCGTCGTAGGAGCCGACGTAGACGGTGGGGCCGAGGCCGGGTGCGTCGGTGACGGCGGGGGAGGCGTAGACGTAGGCGCCCGTCTGGTAGGCCCAGTCGAGGTTGCCGGTGGCGGCGTCGTAGGCGTAGACGCGCCCATCGGTGTTGCCGAGGTAGACACGACCGTAGATCACGGCGGCGGTGGAGTAGAAGGTGCCGCTGCCGAAGAGGGCGCCTTCGGAGCTCGCCAGCCACAGCCGTCGGCCGGTGCGCTCGCTGATCGCTTGGACGTGGCCGGAGTAGTCGCCGAAGTAGAGCACGCCGTCCTGGAGGGTGGGGCTGGCCTTGACGGCGCCCGCGGCGTGGTATGTCCACACGGTGTTTCCGGTGTGGGCGTCCAGGGCATACACGGTGCCGTCTTCGGAGCCGAAGAAGATCCTGCCGTGGTCGTAGAGGGGGGAGGACTCGGCGCGGCTGGGCAGCGGGCGCGACCAGCGGATCGCCCCGGTGGCGGCGTTCAGAGCTGTGACGCTCCCGCCGGGGGCGCCGGGGGAGCGGAGCAGCACGACGGCGTACACGGTGTCCCCCGCGACCGCGGGGGAGGAGGCGGCGAGCGTGCCGAGGTCTTTGCTCCAGAGGATCTTGCCGTCCCACTTGTCGACCGCGCTGAGGGCCCCGTCGTCGGTGATTTGGAAGATGCGGTTTTCGGAGAGCACGGGGGGAAACTCCCGCAGCGAGCTGCCGCCGACGGCCCACACCTTGCGGAACGGGGGCCGCAGGCTCGGGGGGGCGGGGTAGTAGCGGGTGTGATCCTTGGTGTAGCCGTAGATCGGCCACGCGAAGCGTTCGGGGCCACGCGTGGGCAGCACGGGGTTGGCCTCGGGCACGAAGCGCGCGTGGGGGTGGTAGATAGAGCCGGTGCGGTTGCGCGCGTAGACGTACGCCCCGAGGGCGAGGCCGGCGAGCACCACAAGGGCGATCAGCGCGAACCAGCGGCGCTTCACGCGGCGATCTTCGAGGACGGGGAGGCGGTGGCAGACCCGCCGTCCTGCGCTCCATTGCGACCGTCCAACCCCGATATGGGGCGAGCGGGACGCTTATCGGTATAGGCGTGGACGCGAGGGCGCTGGGTGGTGGTGCGGGCGATGAGGTGGGCAGCGCCGAGCACGAGCAGCCAGACGAGCGCGATGAGCAGCGGTACGAGGGTCATGCCGGAGACGAGCGCGAGGATGTCGTGGTTGGCGCCCAACGACCAGTTCCACAGCAGATAGTCGCCGAGGGCGAGCAGCACGACGGTCGCCAGGGGCAGAAGGGGCCGGCGGGGCCGATGGGACACGGATAAACCCTAGCGGGGTGGGGGGACGGATGGGAGCGCTGCCCATATGATCGCTGACGTGACGAGCGCAGCGGAGAGCGGGATCGGGGAGTCGGAGGTCTTCGCCGCGGGTCTGCTGGAGGGAATGGTGGTGCTGGTGACCGGTGGGGGCACGGGCCTGGGCCGGGAGAGCGCGATCGAGCTGGCGCGCTGCGGGGCGAGGGTGGCGGTGGTGGGCCGCCGCGAGGAGCCCCTCCAGGACACGGTCGCGGCGATCGGCGCGCAGCACGCGAGTTGGGCGACGGGCGACGTGCGCGACCGCTCGCAGGCGCGGTCGCTGGTGGCGGGGGCGCTCGGGCGCTGGGGCCGCCTCGACGTGCTGGTGAACAACGCGGGGGGCCAGTACTTCACCCCGGCGGAGGGGATCGCGGCGAAGGGCTGGGGGGCGGTGTGGCGGCTGAACGTGGACGGGATGCTGAACATGGCCGAGGCGGCGTTTGCGCAGACGGTGGGCGGGGTAGCAGCCGGGCTGGAGGGGGGAAGCGGGGAGTTGGCGGGTGCGAGCGCGGGATCGGGGCGCGCGGGCGAGTTGAGGAGTGCAGGCGAATCGGGGAGAGCAGGCGCCTGGGGGGGTGCAGGCGCCTGGAGGGGTGCCTCGGATGCGGGAGCCCACCGGCCAGGGGGGGATCTGCGGATCGTCAACGTGACGCTCTCCCCCCACCACGGAATGCCGGGGATGGCCCACTCGGGAGCGGCGCGGGCAGCGGTGGAGGCGCTGACGCGCGAGCTGGCGCGCCGCTGGAAGGGGGCGGGCGCGACGGTGTGCGCGGTGGCGGCGGGCCACTTCGACACGGAGGCGATGGCGAAGTACCCCGACGTGGTGCGTGCCGGGATGGCGCGCTCGGTCCCGATGCAGCGCCTGGGGACAGTGCAGGAGCACGCGTGGTTGATCGCCCTGCTGGCCTCCCCGCTGGGAGGCTCCCTCAACGGCTCGACGGTGACCCTCGACGGAGCTCGCGACAACTGGTTCGGCCCCTGGCCCCCGCCCGGCCTCGCGGACGCGGGGGGCGAGGTGCCGGTGGAGCGGCGGCGGGCTCGGGACCAGGGATGACAGGCCGGCTTGGTCGATCCGAAGATCTCCGGCGGACGCAAAGCTCGCCGCTCCAGACGGACCGCCCCAAGGCCGAGACAGGCAGGTAGCATTGGGAGGCTTGCGGGCGAAGTGTTGTGGTTGCACAGAAGCCTTCCAAGCTTCTAGGGCGGGTTCGATTCCCGTCGCCCGCTTGGAGCCGGTCACGCGCTAGGCTCCAAATGCAGCAGCCACGGGGAGTGGCGCAGTCTGGTAGCGCACCCGGCTGGGGGCCGGGCGGTCGCTGGTTCGAATCCAGTCTCCCCGATTCTTGGACACCTGAACCTCGCTAATCGAACCACGCCGCTGGCCGGGCTGCTTCTTCTCGGGATGCCCGATGGCGAACAGGCCATAATCGCCCAATGGAAACCGCATCCACTCAACTCGATCTGCGTGGGCTCCGCGCCCGGCGTGAGGAGATTCTGGGGTGTGCGGTCGAGCATGGCGCGCGCAATGTGCGTGTGTTCGGCTCGATCGCGCGCGGCGAGCCTGGCGCGGGGAGCGATGTCGATCTCTTGGTTGAGATGGAATCGGGGCGAAGCCTGATCGACCTAGTCGGCCTTTGGCAGGACCTCGAGGATCTGCTCGGTACCCATGTCGATGTGCTCAGCGAGGGCGGCGTGAGCCCGTTCCTGCGTGAGCGCATCTATGCGGACGCCGTGCCCTTGTGAGGGACGAGCGGACCTACCTGCTCCACGCGATCGCGGCGATCGACGCGATCCAAAGCTACACGGCCGGGGGCCGCGAGACGTTCTTCGCGGATGGCAAGACCCAGGACGCGGTCATTCGCAACATCGAGATCATCGGTCAGGCCGTGAAGGGCATCTCGGACGACACACGCGCACTCGATACGGCGGTGCCTTGGCGGCAGATAGCCGGGATGCGTGACAAGCTCATCCACGAATACTTCGGCGTCGATCTCGCGCTTGTCTGGGACGTGGTTGAGCGCGAACTGCCGAGCTTGCGGCCGCGACTGGAGGAGCTAAGCCGGCGGCTAACGGGAGAGCTCTAACGCTACAGTCCGGACCTTCCCGACCCTGTCATTACGAATCATGAAACGAATCGGCTCAGTCCTAGCAGTGCTGGCGGCCATCGCCATCATCTCGATCACGCTCGGAGGGCTGATCTATGGCGTCATCGAAGACCCTGCCGTTGTAGGCCCTCTGACGGCTGCTGCCGTAGCGATTGGCGTTGCGGTCTATCAGCGGCGTTGGGAAAAGAGCCAGGAGCTGGAGAGGTTGCACCGCGAGCAGATGTCGCCGACCTACGAGAAACTTGCCGAGACGGTCAAAAGCATTGACGAGTTTGCCGCAAAGCCCGAGGACGAGCAACAGGCATTCTTCAAGCAGGTGTCGACCGCGCTGCTTCTGCATGCCCCGTCCCCCGTCGTGAGAACGTGGGTTGGGTGGATGCGCAGCCTTGGCGACCCGTTACCGACCTCGTTACGCGCTCAGGAAAGGATGCTACGCGCGATTCGTGAGGACCTTGGCCTGAAGAGCGAGGGACTGGTGCCGGGAGATCTGATCCGACTTTACCTACGCGAAGAAGACACGGATGAGGACCGGGAGCTTTGGAAACAGCTCATCTCGGGTGGCTGACAACGGCTTGCCAACGCGATCCGGCGTCGTGCGCTGAGCTACGCCAGCGCGTACCGTCCGGGCGATACGCGGACCAGCAGTGGCGACAAGCCCGAGGCATTGGCGATCAGCGCGGTCTTGATCGAGGACGCCGCTACCGGCTCGCCCATCGCTGCCTCGACGGCCGCGTGGATGTCCTTGACCCGCATCGCCTCGCGCTGGTCGGTCAGCACCTGGACGATGGCCTTGAGCACCCAACCCGGCCTGCGCGGCCGTTGCCGGCGGGTGGCAGGCTGCCGCCGAGGCCCGCCACTGGCCCGTACGGCGGCCAGCTTCCGTGCCAGACGGGCCAGCGACCCCTGAAGATCTTGGTTCGAATAGGTTCCAAGCACTTCGACTACAGGAAAAGCAAGTAGTAGAGCCAAAAACTGCGGCTAGCTCCCTCGCGAAAGAGAAGGCCCCACGGGGAACAATTTCTTGGACAACTTGCAAAGCATGGCGGTTGCCTGCCACGCTGGCCGGCGGCAAGCCAGGGGTTGCGATGGCCTTCTCAAATCTCCAAAAAGCAGGCAACGACGGCTCGCTCCAGTCGCTTGCCGCCGAGGGACTGGCACGCTTTGCCGGTAGCGTGCAGGTCACGTGCAGGTCACGGCCAACGCACGCACGCGTACCGGTGGCCGGTGGCGCCCTTGCCGGCATAGGCGATCTGCATACGCCGCCCGCAGTGCCCGCAGCGGATGAGTTCCTGCAGCTGAGCTGCGACGGGCGTGCTAAACGAGTTGTTCGCAGCGTTGCTCGCTGAAACCTTCGATCCCGACCGGCTCGCTCGGGCGATGGGGATGACTCCTGCGGACTACGAACGCATCGAGAAGCTGCACGCGTCGCTTGATCAGCTTCCTGAGGGCAAGCGCCAGTAGGTCCGTCGAGACGGGTGCTGGTCGTCTCGACGGCCATGCCGACTGCGGCGCGTCCTTTCAGGATCTAAGCAGGATCGCTTCCTTCGACTATCCGCAAGCGGCGAGGATCGACAGGGAGGCCTTCCTCCCACAGTTCTTCGCTGACGAGGATCGGCTGCGCACTCGCGGGCAGGTGGCGTTCAAAGAGCGCGAGAGTTTCGCCGATGCCTGTGGCCGCGGGGGCGATGATGCCGTGCAGTCCGAGCTGGTGTGCTGCTTGCCCGACGCGATGGCAAGCGTCGTAGTCTCCTACGTTGCTTCTCAAGTCATCGAGGCTCAATCCGACCGCCTCTTGATTTCCTTGGCTGCGTAGATCGAGGATGGTGGTGGCCTTTACTTCGCAGGTGAGCAGTCGCCGTGGGCCGACCATCTTGGGCAGCATGCCTTCGATGGGCTCAACGAGGTGCCGGTAAGCCTCGACTATGACCGACTCGGTTGGACGTGCTAGATAGAACACCGGGTAGGCGCCTTCAGGTCCCCAGCGTCCTCCTGCGGCGCTTCCCGTGAGGATGCGATAGCGAAGAGACGCGTGACGCTGAAAATGACCCTCGATTGTTGTTGCGCTGACGCGAGCGACGGCAAGGGCAAGGGAGCGATCCACGGTTACATAGCTCCAGAGGCCAGTCGTTCAACCGCCGCGAGTACGCGCTCGAACTCGCCCGCTACGAGTAGATCTATTGGCTTTTGGCCGTCGAGTTCTCGGTTGCGCCCATGGATCCAGATATCTACGCCTTCGGGCTTGTAGATCTCCTGAAGGCGCTCGACGATGTAGTGGAGTTCGAGCAGGCGGTCCTTGGCTTCGCCCTGTGGCCGGTGGGCTCCAGATGCCCAGTGCTGGACCTGGCGCGTCTTGACACCTGTGATCTCCGCGAGTTCTGCGTTCGTCAGCACGGCTGTGCGCAGATCGTCAACGAGCCGGGCGTAGAGCCCCGACTCGGCCAGTGCTTGCGAACGAGACACTGCTTCTCCTTGTCTGTGATGGCGGACGACATCTAGTACGACACCCATACCGACATCTATGGTAGCATCCCTATCGACATGAAAGGAGCCGTAGATGCCTGAGCTTCTAATACGACCCGGGGTCAATGATCACGAGGTCATCCAGGATCTGCTTGCCCCCGGAGGCGCGGCTGTCTTTCTGCCCCGCGCGCGGCCATTGATTGATCGCCTCGTCATCGACGCTCACATTGCCTTGTCTCGCCCGGAGTTCGCCGACGCAGCGAGCGGTGTGGGTGTTCCTGTACTCATCGATCCTTTGACGCTGTTTTGGCAGGGCGAGCTTCGAGAGCAAGACAAGTGGTCTGGCTTGCCATATGGCCAAGCGCACAAGCTACAACCGACCGATTTCAACCAGTTCGCGCTGGAGTCCTTCGTTGCTCAGGTCGTTAGCCATCAGGTCGAACACGGGGCGACGGCGATCATCCCTCCCTATCTATACGCCACCTCACCAAACGACCCATTCTTTGGCATCGCGCTTGACTTCTTGCGCGCGACTGCTCGATACATGAGTCGCACGGGTCTGGCGCTTCCTGTCGTACCGGTGCTCTGTGCTCAGCTGAAGGGTCTGGGAGCTGAGAAGTCCTGGGAGGCTGGTATTGATCGGTTCGCTAACGCGGCTCTCGATCTTGGTCCGGAAGCGATTGCGGTTTGTTTGTCGCCGGCTGGCGGGGGTAGGGACTCTTACAACAAGGTTCTCCGACTCTTCGCTGCGATCAGGCGAGTCAAGCAGACGGGGGTTCGCGTAATCGCTTGGCGTCAGGGCATCTATGGTCCCGGGTTGGTGTCTGCGGGCATCGACGGCTACGAGACTGGCGTAGGGACACGTGAGCTATCGAACATAGCTGGAGTCATCAACAGCCGCAGGCCCCCGAAGCCAGGGAAGAAGCGGACCGGGGGAGCGGCGCTGGGCATATATCTAGAGCCGTTGCGCCGTAGTGTTCCCTCTGGGGTAGGCGAGATCTTGCTCGGACACCAGGGGATGCGACCCAAGGTGATGTGCGACGACGAACGTTGCTGCCCTAACGGTGCTGCGAGCACGCTCGACCAGCGACGCCAGCACGCAATCCGAAGCCGAGCAAGAGAGATGGCGAACCTAGAATCACAGCCTCATAGCTCATGGCGACTGCATCAAACCGCGAAGGATGCTGATGCGGCTGCTCAACTGGCTGTTCAGGCCAACGAGGTTCTGAAAGCGGCCGGTGTCCGCGAGCGCATTGGCACTTCCGGTTATGGCGCGCTTGCTCAGGTCGCCGATTTTCTTCGAGCATCCGCAGTCGATGCAAGGGCCGCCTAGCTTCGCTGGCGCGTTGCGTGCCGGGTTATCGCTGTTGCTCGGCGCGCTCGAGGATCTCGTGCAGTCGCTCGATCGCTGCGACAGTTTCGTGGTTCAAATACCGTCCGGTTAGGGCGACTACAGGAAAAGCAGGTAGTAGAGCCAAAAACTGCGGCTAGCTCCCTCGCGAAAGAGAAGGCCCCACGGGGAACAATTTCTCGGACAACTTGCAAAGCATGGCGATTGCTTGCCACGCTGGCTGGCGACAAGCCAGGGGTTGGATGGCCCTTCTCAAATCTCTGGCCTTCTGGAGCGAACGGCTCCGACTAACAGTTCGGAGGCCGCATCGGCACGGGATTATTGACTTTATGCCCTGAGCAAATACAGCCATATAAAGCTATATACTCGTGGGCGTGGACGAGGTTCTCAATCCCTACTCACCAGGCGCCGGTACGCCACCACCGGAGCTTGCAGGTCGCGATGGAGAGCAGACGAGCTTCGGTGTGCTGCTCAAGCGTCTTGCTGCCGGGCGTCCTGAGCAGAACCTCGCGCTGTGGGGACTTCGCGGTGTCGGCAAGACGGTCCTGCTGAACCGCTTCGCTGCGGAGGCCGAAGAGGCCGGATGGGGCTCGGGCTACATCGAGCTGCGCGGCCGTGGACCGCTGCGTCCAGCGCTCGCTCAGGTGGCAGTGCAGGCCGCGCAGTCGCTTGCACGGCGGGAGAGTGTCAGGGAGCGGCTACGCAGGTCGCTGTCGGTCATCGGCAGCTTCTCGGTCACAGCTATGCCTGCTGGGATCACGTTCAAGGTCGATGCCGCCCCGACTCCTGGACGCGGTGACAGCGGGCAGCTCGATGTCGATCTCCAGGATGTCCTGGTCGAGCTTGGCGAGACAGCCCGCGAGGCTGAGGGCGGCATCGCATTCTTCTTCGATGAGATGCAGTTCGCCGAGAAGGAGGACCTGCAGGCGCTGTCGGCGCCGGTGAGAAACTGACCCCTCTTCGCCGGTTGAGAGTTGACCCCCCTGGGGCGGTGGCGGAGACGTCCGGGGTCGTGTTGAGCCTGGTTCGGTCGCTGTCACCGAGACCGGGAGAAGGGTCGTGTTGGACGTGGAGCGTTGGGCTGAGTTGCGCCGGGAGCATTTCGTTCGTGGGGTATCGATCAAGGAGCTTGAGCGTCGCACGGGGCTGGCGCGGAACACGATCAGGGCAGCGCTGCGCTCGGGGGAGCCGCCGGTGTTTCGTGTGCCTGAGCGCCCGTCGAAGCTCGACTCGTTCAAGGAGGAGATTCATCGGTTGTTGAAGGACGACCCGAAGCTTCCTGGTGTCAGGGTAAGGGAGCTGATCGAGCCGCTCGGGTTCGATGGCGCCAAGACGATCGTGGATGACTACCTGCGTGAGGTCCGCCCGTTGTTTTTGGCGGCGCGTACCTACCAGCGGACGGTTTATCGCCCGGGGGAGGTCTGCCAGTGGGATTTGTGGGAGCCTTCGGCGTGGGTGCCGGTCGGTCATGGCGAGGTTCGTCGTGCGTGGGTTGTGGTGGCGTGCCTGGGGTATTCGCGTGCCGGCACGGGCGCGCTGGTCTTCTCGAAGGAGGCGCCGGATGTGTTGTGGGGGATGGCGCGCTGCTTGTGGTCGCTGGGTGCGCTGCCCAAGCTGCTGGTTTGGGATCGCGAGGGGTGCCTGCACGCCGGTGGCGGCCGCCCGACAGATCCGTATGCGAGCTTCTGCGGGCAGCTGCCGGTCGACTGGTACTTCTGCGAGCCGCGTGACCCACAGGCGAAGGGCGCCGTGGAGCGCCTGCAGGGCTATCTGGAGACGAACTTCGAGCCCGGCCGGTCCTTCGCGAACCACCTCGACTTCCAACTGCAGCTGGACGCCTGGTTCCAGAAGGCGAACGCGCGGACGCACAAGACGCTCAGGGCGCGGCCGATCGACCGGCTCGTAGAGGAGCGGGGAGTGATGCGCGCGCTGCCGACCCGGGAGCTCGACCTGGACCGCCGCTGGGTCACCCGGGTAGCTCCCGACCCGTACCTGCGGTTCGATACCAACGACTACTCGCTTGACCCGCACCTCGTCGGGCGTCGCGTGGAAGTCCGTGCTTCCCAGCGCGAGATCACCGCGCTGGCGTTGGACACGGGCGAGCTTGCGTGCCGGCACGAGCGCTGCTTCGCCAAGAACCGCACGATCACCGCGCTCGAGCACGCCAGGGCACTCAAGGAGCGCCGCGGGCAGCCAGAGCCCGAGCTACTCGTGCAGCAGCGGCCCCTTGCCGTCTACGACCAGCTGATCGCGTGAGCGCCTCCTCTGAGCTGGCGCACCTGTTCAGGGCGATGAAGGCGCCGGCGGCCGCCAGGGCACTGCCAAAGCTCGCCGAGCGCGCCCGTGCTGAGGAGTGGAGCTACGAGCGCTTCGCGCAGGCACTGCTCTCTACCGAGACCTCCGCGCGGGAGGCGCACGGCGGGGAGAGCCGCATCCGCCAAGCACGGTTCCCCGCCCGCAAGACCCTCGAGGAGTTCGACTTCACCTTCCAGCGCTCCGTCAAGAAGCAAGTGATCGAGCACCTCGGCCAGCTCGACTTCCTGCACGCCAAGGAGAACGTCGTGCTCCTCGGACCGCCCGGCACCGGGAAGACCCACTTGGCGATCGCGCTCTCGATCCGCGCGTGCCTCGCCAGCCAGCGCGTCCTCTTCCGCACCGCTACCGAGTGGGTCGCGCTCCTCTCAGACGCCCAACGCCAAGCCCGCCTCGATGAGGAGCTGCGGCGTCTGGAGCGCTACCCGCTGCTGGTCTGCGACGAGGTGGGGTACATCCCGTTCGACCCGCAGGCCGCGAACCTCATGTTCATGCTCGTCTCCCGCCGCTACGAGCGCGCCAGCCTGATCGTCACCTCCAACAAGCCATTCTCCGCCTGGGGCGAGATCTTCGGCGACGACGCCACCGCCGCCGCAATGATCGACCGCCTCGTCCACCACGCCGAGATCCTCTCCCTCAAGGGCGACAGCTACCGCCTCAAAGACCACGACCTCGGCGCTCGCCCCGCCGAACGGCCCCCGCAAGCCGACTGACACCCCCCGCAGCCGCGCCGATTCTTCCTCGTTCCGCCTCCGCCTACGGCTCCGGCTCCACGAGGAAGAATCAGAGAGCCACGCCTCCTATCTATCGCCCCAGGGGGGTCAATTCTCAACCGGCGCTACAGGGTCAATCCTCGACCGGCCTTGACAAGGCGCTGCTCGCGGCTTTCCATCGCATCGCTCAGCGTCAGCTTCCTGTGGCGCTCGTTTGCGCTGGACTGCCACAGCTCCCAGGCAGGCTCGTTGAGGCAAGCTCCTATGCGGAGCGCCTCTTCCAGTACGTCGAGATCGGTCGGCTCACCGAGGACGCCGCTCGAACTGCGCTCACGCTCCCCGCTGAGCGCGAGGGCGTCGAGTACGAGCAGGCCGCACTCGACTTCATCCTCGCTCGAGCTGACCGCTACCCGTTTTTTCTGCAGACTTACGGGCGCTACGCCTGGCTGGTCGCGGCCAGCTCGCCGATCACCGAGCACGATGCCAAAGCTGCCGACACGATCGCTAAAGAGCAGCTCGACAGCGGCTTTCACCGAGTATGCTTCAACCGCGCGACCCCGGCTGAGCGACGCTACCTGGCCGCGATTGCCGAGCTCGGCGATGGGTCGCAGCAGACCGCGAAGGTGTCCGCGCTGCTCGGCGCCGACCAGCGCCGCACGGCGCTAGTACGCCAGAACCTGATCGACCTCAAGGGTCTCATCTATAGCCCCCGACGCGGCTACGTCGACTTCACGGCACCCCTCTTCGGCGACTACATCAGACGTCACCACCCACTCGAGTCGCTGCAGTCAGGGCCGACGCCGTTCGGCGAGTTCGGCATGAAGATCATGCTTGCGCTGGCTCGCATGGGAACGGCGACGCATGAGCGAAACATGGGGGCGCGCAAAGACCCGTGCGCTCGATCGCGGCGCTCGGCCGAGTAGATTCTCGCTGCCATGATGCGGTTCAACCTGCTGGGTGAGCTTCGGCTCGAAATCGACGGGCGGGACGTCGAACTGCCGGCCAGCCGCAAGGCGAGGTTGCTCCTAGTGATGCTCGCGCCCGAGCGCCGAGCGCGCGGCCGCAGCGAGCTGGCCGGCCGGCTGTGGCCTGATGTGCGCGAGGACAGCGCGCGCGCCAGCCTCCGTAACGCACTCGCGCAGCTGCGCGGCGCGCTCGGCCAGCAAGCCGACAGCGTGGTCCGGACCGAGCGCGGAGAGGCGATAGCGATCGCGCACAGCGTCGACATGGATATCGCCGGGGTCGACTGGCAGCGCCACGGCCGGCATGGTCGAGTATCGCGCCCACCGCGAGGCAGGTGTCGGGCGTGCGAGACGAGGGTGCCCTGCTCGTTGCCAAAAGCAGGCACGTCATCGGCCCGAGACGAGACGCACGCATGGGACGAGGACCCGTTCGGAGGTGCGGCGAGGCGACTTCTTCCGCTTCGCCCCGCGCGAGCGGGCGTGTGCCGATCCTCAGCCGTGTCCTCGGAAGTCGTCCAACTCAGGAGCAAGGGCGCCCGCCCCGAAGACTCCTGCACTCGTGAAAAGGAGGAGCGCGAGGTGCTGCCAACGAGCGTGGAGCTCCTCCTCAACACCGGCAGTCTTCAGCTGACTGCCGCAATGCGCTCGACGTAGAAGCGGGTCGCCCATCAGCTGGGCCGGCCCCGCGTCGTCCAACCAGGACTCCTCGGCGCCGCGACCAGGAGTCTTGGCGCTTGCTGGTCGTCGTGAACCGGCAGGTTGCACGGACCCCATGGTCCTGCTCTCTGGCAGGCGCAGTTACCTTGGACCAAGCTCACCCTCTAATACGATCGTGGATCGGGGTTGACCTGACGCTGCGGAGGTACCATCTTGCTTGACGCGCAAGCGCCACAGGGGTAGCATCGCCAGGCGTTGTGCTGCTCGGCGGCAGCGGGCTTCATACCTAGCCGAAGGACCTTTTTTGGCCGTGGCATCAGCGGTTGTTATCGATTAGAGGACCGGGTGAGTTCGTCCCTCCAAGGTCAGGTGCCGGTGGATCAGAGCCAGCCTCTGGTGCTGACCGTGCTCACGGGACCGGCGGCGGGGGCAACGCTGTCGTTCATGGACGAGCTTCGGCTCGGCCGAGCCGAGGGCGCAGGCGGTGATCTCGGCGGTGATCGCGCCCTGTCACGTCATCATGCCGTGATCCGCGTCTCACCGACCAGATCTACGACCATCGAAGACCTCGGCTCAGCCAACGGGACGTTCGTGAACGGGGGGAGAATCCACAAGGTCGAGCCGGTGCGAGTCGGCGACACGGTGGACGTCGGCGACAGCAGTCTTCGCCTCACGGCCGGAGCTGGGGAGACGATCGACTCCGCGACGGAGCTGAGGCTGCGCTCGCAGGGTGCGATCGCAAGCCCGCATGACGAGAGCAGCCCGGATCCGGAACAAACGGGATGGGCTCCGCTTGACCCCCCGGCTCCGGTGCGCTCAGAGCGACCGTCGGCGTGGCCCGCTGCCGCTCTGTCCCGGGGTGGCTGGGTGGGCATGGTCAGCGGCGTCCGGAATCGCACCGACCAGCACGGCAGGGCATCCAAATCGGTTCAGACCCAGGTGCTCACGTTTCGTCTGGAGCAGTTCACCGAGGGCGGCGATCGCAGCAGTGTCCTCAGCGTCGAACTGCGCGGGCCGGAGCTCAGCGGAGACGTCGCCGACGGGGACCGCGTAGAGGTGCATGGTCGCCTGAAGAAGGGGGTCCTGCGAGCCCGGACCGTTCATAACCTCACGACCGGCGCCACCGTCCGCCAGGTCGGCGTCGCTCGGCGCCGTATCTTCAGGGCCGTGGGATTCGTAGCGATGGCCGCGTTCGCGTGCTTGTGGGCCGCGCTTTTCGCCCTCGTCATCTTGCTCATCACAAAAAATGTGCATCTTTGACGGTCAGCGGTTGGCGCGATGATTGAGCCTGGCGGCTGATGCACGAACCAGCTGACCCACTCTCGACCCTGAGCGAGCGCGTCGACTACCTCCAGGGGACGTGGGCGGGGGTCGACTGCGTGACAGCCGCGCAGACGTGTACGGCAGCTGCGCCGCAGGCGCGCCGCCTGAGCTCGATCGGGGGCATCAGCACGCTCGACAAGGAGACCACCTCTCGCGCCGAGTCCCAACCGAGGTGGGAAACCGAGCAAAAGGGTCAGCGTGCGGCGCAATGGCTTCCCACATCGGTCGATCTGCTCGTCGGTCTGCATGCGCGCACGGCGCTGGCCTACCAGGTCTCCGCGCTGGACGGCCACCTGCGGATCCGTGCCGGCGTATGGTCCTCAAGGCCCGACGCGGGGGATCTCGATCTCCGGCAGGAGATGCTCCTCAGCCTCCTGCGCAGCTGCTATGTCGAGGTCCGAGACGAGCCGGCCTCGGAGCCGCTGGCCGATGCCTCCCACGGGGGCTATGTGCTCGGCGTGCCGCATCCGCGCGCGCCGCGCGCGGCCGACCCTGCCGGGCCCTGGGACCGGCTGTTGCGAGGACTGAGCGGTGAGCGGTGGGCTGTCGTCGTGCTGGCTCAGCCGATCCAGGACGCCGCCAGGGTGAGACTCCGTCAGCAGTTGCTGACGGAGTCCAGGCTGATCGAAGCAGTTCAGGGCAAGGACCGGCCTCAGCATCCGTTGGCCCAGTCATATCTCGAGAGCCTGAAGGCGAGCGTCGAAGCGCTGACCGTCGCCGGCGCGGTGGGCGCGTGGCGCACGGCGGTGTACCTGCTCGGCGACGCGACCGGATATCAGCGCCTGAGCGCGGCCTGGAAGGGCCTGTTCACGGGATCCGACGGCCGCGACATGCCCGTTCTGGTCCATGCCGCCCCCGCAGTGCCCGACCTTGCGGCCGGTTGGTCGCTACCCGACACGCCGGCGCCGGAATCACCCGGCTCGATCCGATTTCCGTTCGCGGCCCAGACGGTCCTCACCAGCCACCAGCTGGCCGCCTACGTCCATCTACCGGAGCAGGAGCACCCGGGGTACAGCGTCGAGCAGGTCGCGATGTTCGACTCTTCCCCGGCTCGCTCGCCAGCGGACCAGGGGGAGAAAGCGCGGGAGATCCGGTTCGGCACGGTGATCGACCGGACCCGAGTCACCGATACGTATTACACGATGGCACCCGAGTCGCTGACGAGACACGCGTTTGTCTGCGGCGTAACGCGCGCGGGTAAGACGAACACGATCCTTACGATGCTCGAGGCCGCCGCGAAGGAGAGCGCGCAATTCCTCGTGCTCGAGCCAGCGAAGAAAGAGTATCGGTCGCTCCTGCAGGTACCGCATCTGAGCAAGCGCTTGCGCGTGTTCACGGCGGGAGACGAGACGGTGGCGCCGCTACGCATCAATCCGCTCGAGGTCCCGCGCGAGATAGCGGTGGCGACGCATCTCGATCTCATCCGCTCGCTGTTCGCAGGCGCGTTTGCGATGTGGTCGCCACTTCCACAGATCGTCGAGCAGGCGCTCTACCGCGTGTACCGTGATCGCGGCTGGGATGTCACAAGCAACACGAACGCGAGACTGGCAGGAGCTTCGGATCGAGAGAGCTTCCCTACACTGTCGGACCTTGCCGATCGGGTCGAGGACGTGATCCGCGAGACCGGGTATGACCCTGAGGCCACCGGGCGCATTCGTGGTGCGCTGTCAACCGCGCTCGGCGGACTGCGGGCCGGCGGCAAGGGCCGCATGTTCGACACCGGCTGGGGCATCGACGCCGCCGAGCTGTTCGATCGACCGGTCGTGATCGAGCTCGAGCCGCTCGGCAACGAGAATGACAAGGCATTCCTGATGGGCCTTATCCTGATCCGCTTGGCCGAGCACCGCCGCGCGCAAGGCCCTCACGAGGGGCTCCGTCACCTGCTCGTAGTAGAGGAGGCTCATCGCCTGCTCTCGAGCAAGGGGAAGCGTGGAGATCGCGACCAGTCGGGAGATGCGGGCGAGCAGGCGATCGAGACGTTCACCAACCTGCTCGCCGAGGTGGCCGCCTACGGTCAGGGCCTCGTGATCGCCGACCAGGTCCCTTCGAGGCTCGCGCCGGAGGTGCTGAAGAACACGAATCTGAAGATCGTGCATCGAATCGTCGCCGAGGATGATCGAAAGGCCGTCGGCGAGACGATGGTGATGACGCCGCTTCAGTCGCGAGCGCTGGCGACCCTCACGCAAGGTGACGCAGCGGTGTTTGCCGAGGGCGAGGACGCTCCGCTATTGATTCACGTGCTGCGAGCGCAGGCAAACGACAGCCGCACCGGGGGAGGCTTGCCGGTGGACGATGACGCGGTCCGCGCCAACGCCAGAAGCGCGGGTGAGGACCGTCTGAAGGAAGCGGATTGCTGCGGCCGCGGCGACACGGCTGCCTGCCAGCGGGGACGCGAAGCAGCCGCTAGCGCTCACTTGCGCTCGATCGTCAGGCAAGTCGCCGTGACCCTCTCGAGGATCCCCACCGTCGGCATGCGCCTGTGGCCCGATCTTCGGATCGAGATCGAGGAGGCGCTCGCGCCCGGGCTCGCCGTCGACGGGGCCGATCCTGCCTGGCGCTGCGTGCTGTGGCACGGCGCAAGCGAGCTCGCGCACCGCCGCGGCGCTCAGCGCGGATGGACGTACGCCGACACGCGCGAGTACCTGGAGGCGCTCTTCGAGGCCCTGGCAAGCTTCGCGGACGGCAGCGGCGGCCCCGCTACGCCGGCGAGCGCTCGGTTCGCGGAGCTGAGCCTTCGCCTGTACCACCGCGCTCGGGACCCATTCCCGCGCTGCCAGGACATCTGTCCGGACCAGACGTGCATCTACCGCTGGCCCGCGAGCGACGCGCTCGACGACCCTAAGGTCGCGGCCCCGCTCCAAGCCGCGATCAGCGGCGCCGGCCAGGACCTCGCCGCCGCCGCCGAAGCGTTGGCCGACTGGATCGCCGCGAGCCCAACGGCCAACTGGACACAGGCCGAGGCAGATCATGGCCGGCGGGCTCACCGTGCGGCGACACAGTGCGTCGCGCAACTCGCAGTAGCCAGATACAAACCATGGCCCTCGTCGCGCCAGCACATCGATGTCGCGCTGGAGGCAGTCGCGCTCACCGAACACGAGCCAGCCGACGCCTGAATCAGAAAGGGACCCTCAAACATGTCCAGTGGACCACCCAACTCGCTTCCGCAGCCCAACGACCAACCTGCGCAGAAGCCGCCAACGCCGCCGACCGGTCGGCAGCCCCCACCCATGGACGCCGATCATCTGACGGACGAGCGGAAGGCAGGGTCGAAGTCCGCCGGGGTGGCGCGAACAGATCGCCAACCCGACAAGCCGGCCGTTGGCGGCCCCGATGGCGGCGCGGGCGCAAATAGCGCGCGTCAGCCGACCGCTCCGGCGAATAGGCCGGTGCGGCCGAGCCAGACCGTTACGACCGCGCAACAGTCGGCGCCTGCTACCGCGCGGCAGCCCACCCGGGCGGACGTGGCAGGACCGCAGGGCGACGGAACCAAGCAGCTTGGCTCCGCGGCCAAGGTGGACGGCGGCCCGGTGCGCGACGTGCAGGGGCGCCGAGCCTTCCAGGATGCCCTACACGGCGCCGGGCTGGCAAGGGTCGTCGACAACCCCACGCCGTTTGAGCAAAAGAACGCTGGAAACATCGGTCCGGGAAGGGCATACCAGGAGGTGCCGGATCCCAAATCCGGGGACGTCGCAGGTTACGTTCGCTCCTACGAGTCTACTAAGGGCGTTTTCCGCGTTGAGGTCCTGAAGCGGGACGGCACGTCGGTATTCAACCGCACAACGGGTGAGCTCGGCCTCACGCCCAGCGAGGTCCAGCCGGGTGACCTCCTGATGGGCGCCCAACTGGGGGTGGCAGTGGCCAAGGTGGGCACCACAGCGCTTGCCGAGGTCGCGGGCAAGATTCTCGCCGACGCCGGCGAGAAGGCATTGGCCGACACTGCTGGTAAGGTCGGAGGTGACGCATTGGGCGATGCGATCAGCGACCTCGCGGGGAAGGGTACCGCTGATGGCGCGGGGAAGGCGGCGGGCGAGGTCACCGGGAAGACTGCGGGGGAGGCTACCGGAACGACCCTCGCCGACGCCGAGGGAAAGGTCGTCGCTGGCGCCTCGAAGAAAGGGCCCATCGTCGAGACGATTGGGACGGACACCGGCGGCCATCCGCCCATGGACCCGGACGCGAGGGCGTTCGAGAGCCTAACGAGCCCTCATCGTCATGTAGTGGACGGGTCCGGACGTCCGCTCCTGGCCGAGGGCTGGGTGGCGCCCGAGGCTGCGGGCCGCGGCGACCCCGCCGCTCAGAGGGCGTTGAGCAAGTTCATGCTGGGTAAGGAGGGCGGCACCGAGGCTTCGCACCTAGGTGCTGACAGGTTCGGTTTCGAGGGGATACGCGAGAACCTGGTGCCGCTGCCATCGAACTACAACAAAAGTGCGATGGCGACGGTCGAGAACGAGATCGCCGAGATGATCAGCAACACGGGGAAGCCGGCCTTTATACAGGTCTATGCAAATTACGCGGGGTCTACCAAGATGCCGGCCAACATCCTCTATCGCGTATTCACCAGCGAGGGGAATGTCCCGAAGCTGCTATTCGAGCGGCCGCTGCAGTTTGCGTCGCACTGAGATCGCTCATCCCTCGCGGGTATACCTGTCTACCAGCGCGCCGCGCCCGCAGTGGCGATGAGCATCATAGCGCCGGCCGCAAGCGACAGCCAGTAGCTCCATCCGTAGCTCCCGAATCCATATTCTTTGCCCACAAATAATGGAAGGTAAAGCGAGTAGCCGATCAATCCAAGTGAGGCCACTGCGGCGGCGAGGACGGCCACGCCCCTGTATACCCGCAAACTCGTGGCGCTCACCACGAGCACGACGCAGACGAGCGCGATCAAGATCCAGAAATCCTGCGCGCGGAGCGGCGAATTGATGTCACCGCTGGTCGCGTACTGCAAGCTTCGATAGGTGCTGCCGGGATGATCTTCCACGTAGCTCGTCCCCGGCAGAGTGATCAATGCGATGAACACGATGCTGCTCACGAGCGCGACGACGAGACCGAGACTCCTGACTCGCGGTGCCGGTGGGCTCGCGTCCGACTGCGGGCGGTCGGTCGTTAGAGGGGCGGGGCGGGGCGCTAGCGTCGCATCGCTTGGTGAGCTCGGCTGCGACTGCGCCACGGGAGGTACGGCGGGCGGTGCGGCGATCAAGGATGCGCCTGTTTCGCGAGCCGACGCGCCGGTGGGGAGGGCTTCGCCGGACCCGCGCGGCCTCAGCTCCGTCAGCTCCTCCGCGGAGGCGGCCGCGTAGGCGGTTTGCTGTTCGCGATGTGCGGATTCCAAGCCCGCGGCGAAGTCGGATCCGGACGAGAAACGATCGCCGGGATCCGTCGCGAGAGCCCGAAGGAGGAATTCGTCGTATTGAGAGCCGAGCGTCGGGCAGACCGCCGACGCAACCGGCCGCGGGCCGTTTGCGTGGGCCCACCGGACGGCGGCGTCGTTGTCACCGACGAACGGGCGCTCGCCGGTCAGGATCTGGAAGACAATGCATCCGAGGGAATACAGATCGCTGCGAGCGTCGGGCCGCTCGCCCCTGATCTGCTCCGGCGACACGTAGCCCGAGGTACCGACGATCCATCCGGTCCTCGTGAGGTCGTCGGCAGCGTCGGGCATCTTGGCGACTCCGAAATCCGTCAGGTAAGCATGGTCGGCGCCGCCGATGTCACGCACGAGAATGTTCGTGGGCTTGACATCGCGGTGCAGCAACCCAGCGGCGTGGACCGCGCTCAGAGCCGACGCCAACTGCGTACCGATCCGGATTCCACGCTCTGGCGGGAGTCGGCTCTCTGCCGCCAGGATCGCCCGTAGATCCATCCCATCCACCCACTGCATGCTGAGGTAGAGCCGTCCGGCGTGCTCGCCGACGTCGAACACGGACACCACATGCGGATGATCCACGGCGGCGGCGAGCCTCGCCTCGCGCTGGAACCGCGACCGGTAGTCCCCGGACTCAGCGACGTCCGAGCGGATCAGCTTGAGCGCCACCATCCGGCCCAGGGAGTGCTGCACCGCGCGGTATACGATCCCCATCCCGCCCGAGCCCGCTACGGCAACGATGTCGTATCCCCCAAAGGTCTCGCCGCTGTTCAAGTCTGGCGTCACGTTGCTGTCCCTTTCGGACGGCCCGACCTGGTCTGAGTCGACTGGTGGGCACCACCCACTAGAGCGCATAGCCTACAGCGAGCTGGACCTACGGCGGGACTCGACCGAGGTTAAGTTCTGGTCGCGCCGAGCATGGATCTGGCTGGCGTTCGCAGTCAAAGACGTTGGTGATGCGCCCGATGCGCCAACTGAACCGGGATGGTCCAGCCAACCGCAGGTGCGAGGTGCACATCGACGGACATCGCTGGGCGATAGTGGAGTGGGCGCGCGGCACCACGCGTCACGAGTCGTGCACCGATGGGCGAAGCGGAACTCAGCGCTACTGCCGATGTGCGCTCCCGCGGCGTCGTCCCTCAAGGGCTCGCCACCGCGACACCGAGGTCGCCGTCGACGAGCACCTGCTCGCCGAGATGTCATCGTTTGCTTGAGCGGGGTACGCTCAGCGAGCGGCCGGACCACCGAGCGGAAGTAAGATCGTGCCGGAAATCTGGATCGCGCCAGACGATGAGCGGGGGCCAGCCGACTCGCCCTACGCTTCCGCTCTTGGCCACGACCAGGAGTGTCGCGAGTGTTCTCGGGGCACGGCCAGGCTGCCGGAATGGAACGGCACCGGCAGGCCGTGGCGTCGCTCTCTTGCTTCCGCTCCGCCAAGGCGAAGCAGGCGTGTGCGTCGGTCCCGCCGGTGCTCATGCCTTGGACGACGTGCAAGTACCGGCGCGCACGGGCTGATGACGATTGCTTTGCGCGACGGAAGCGGGCGTCTGGCTTCGCTCGGCCGAGCCGCTCGAATGTCGTCCGGAGCAGGCACGAGGCTGGGACGAGCGGGACGCCCGCATCGCGATTGAAGTGGAAGCGAAGGGGACCGCATCCCTATATGCGCCCACGAGAGATCGAAGAATGAGCGCGCGGCCACCGTCTTGGAGACACGCGCGCTTCTGGCATGTCTGGCTTCCGTATTCGGGTTAGAGCCTTCTTCGGTCGATCCCCGAGCGACGCTCCGTGGGTACAAGTATTGTCCGGCGTCGACGATCCTCTCCGCATCGGCGGCCCCCTGCGCTAACTGCGGGCGTTGCTGCCTGTGGCCGGCACCCGTTTTTCGGTCCACCTGTGTCCACGGAAACGGGAGCGGCCCAATCTGCTCGCGCTGCGCGCCGAGCTCCTCGCGCTGACGCGCTTGTGCGACATCGAGCACCCCGCGCTCGTCACGTCCGATCGGAGCGGGCTGCCCTCCTGCGGCTAGGGGATGAGCCTGAACGCCTCGACGTGACGTGGCCGTACGACATTGAAATGTCGCTGGTCGAGCGTGGCGATCACGTCCACGTTGCGGCGCTCGGCCAGCGCGATCACCGAGGCGTCGACCATCCCCAGCGGCAGGTCGAGATACTGCTCCATCAGCTCGTGGATGCGAGGCCAGTCCATGTCGGCGACCGGCTCGACCACCAGCTCGCCGTCCGCGAGCGCCCGACCGAACGCAAGCTCGGCGTGGGCGCCGATCCGGTCGGCGAGAAGGTACGCAACCTCTGTCACCACGAGCGCGGGGACGAGCAAGGGCCGCGGGCTGCTGGAGAGCAACGCGACGGCGCGCTCGTGGTGCTTGTCGCGCTTGGCCGCCGCCGCATACAGCGGGCCGGCGTCCACGATCAGCACTACCGGCCTCGGCGACGAGCCACGCTCTTTGCGACCAGCTCGCCGACCCGCTCAGAAGCATCCCGCGGGGAGCCATCGCCAACCGCGAAGAAGCTCAATCGCCCATCGGGCTGAGCCGGTAGCTGCTTCTCGATCGCCTCACGGGCGACCTCGGCGACCGACGTGCCACGCCTGCGCGCCTCCAGCCGCAGCCGCACATCGACCTCCTCGGGCAGCATGATCGTCGTGCGCTTCATTCATACATCCTAACGCATCACGAGGACGGCACCCCAGTGCATCCTCGCTCTCCGGCGGGAGCGCTCACGGTGTCTCACTCACCACGTGCCCTGCTGGGCGACCCCGAGCTGCTGGTGCTCGACGAGCCGACCGTCGGCCTCGATCCGTACTGCGCGCCGAGCTGTGGAGCACCTTCCACGAGCTTGCCCAGGCCGGGAGCACGTTGCTGATCTCACGCTACGTGATGGACGAGGCCAGCGAGTGTCCAGGTCGTCAACGACGCCTTCGCCGCCGACCCGGCTGGCGAGCCTGAAGATGATCTTCAAGCAGCCGATCCGCGCGCTCAAGTGGGGACGGGCGAGTGCCCCGAGACGATCGTCGAGGTGGGCTCCGGGTGGCCCTACCGGCGCGACGGGGAACAATCCGGGGAACAAATTGAGCGAAAACGAGGGCAATTGAGCTACACTCAGGGCCAGTAATCACGGGGCTTTAGGACCCAGCCGCACGGCATCGCTCGGGCTGGGGGCCGGGCGGTCGCTGGTTCGAATCCAGTCTCCCCGACTACAGGAAAAGCAAGTAATAGAGCCAAAAACTGCGGCTAGCTCCCTCGCGAAAGAGAAGGCCCCACGGGGAACGATTTCTCGGACAACTTGCAAAGTATGGCGATTGCTTGCCACGCTGGCCGGCGACAAGCCAGGGGTTGGGATGGCCCTTCTCAGATCTCTGGCCCTCCGGAGCGGACGGCTCCGACCAACAGCTCGGAGGCCGCATCGGCATGGGATTATTTGACTTTATGCCCTGAGCAAATACAGCCATATAGTGGACGCTTCTAGCCACGCCCCAGGCCGATCGAGCCGATCCAGCCGCTGGGGGAAACCGAGCAGCTGGAGCTGTTCGCGGTCTAGCTGCAATGCTGAGCAGCGGCGCTTGGAGTTCCTCCACATCCTCGCCTACAATTGGGGCCAAGGGGTCGGCCCACGCGGCCGACTCCCCCCAAGGGAGCGTTTGCAATGGCTACTCGAACCGACAACGAAATCCGCGAGCTGAGTCCCGAGGAATGGGACCAGCGAGTCGATGAACAGGCACGCAAGCGCCTGGGCATGAGCGGTGAGGAGTTCGAGCGGCGTCTGAGCGCGGGCGAGATCGACATTGACGATAGCCCCGACGTGACGCGCGTCGCGATGATGCTCCCGCTCCATGCCACACGCAAGTAAGACACCCGCCGAGGCTGTCGAGCACTACCGCGGCAGGACCGTGCGGCTGCTGTCGTGCGTGACCGCCGTCCATGTCGTCGTCCGCGCCTACCACCTCTCGGACACGCCGCACGACCTCGAACTCGCTGACACGGCGAAGATGCGTGGCGGCCCCTTCTCGATCGATGTCGCTGAGGAATACGAGGTTCGCCAGGACACCGACGGCTGGCATGTTGAGATTGTCGGCTACCTCTACGCGATCGGACACGAAGGCCGCGAGCTCGTCTCCTACCACTGGCATCCAAGCAGCAACAGCCCGATCTCCCGGCCGCACATGCACGTCGCCGCCGACATCCGGGTCGGCGATCGGTGGCTCGGAAAGGTACATCTACCCACCGGCGCGGTCGGCCTCGAGCAAGTCGTCGCGCTGGCGATCGTGGAGCTCGGGGTCGAGCCGCTGCGCGAAGATTGGGAACGGCTGGCAGATGAGGCGGCCGACCGCTGACGGCCTCGATCAGCGCGTTGTTCTCCATCTGCACCGCCCCGTGCTCGGTGGGCGGGCGTTCAGCTTCGTAAATGTGGGAGCGGAGCGGGCAGGCTACCGAGCTGGGCGGTGATGCGCGCTGGCGGTGTGGCGAGCCGAACTGGACGACGGCGGGCAGGACCCGCGCGAGGAGCTCGCCTTCCAGCACCAGCTCGCCGACTACTCCCAGCTGCTGCGCGCGCACCGAGTTCCAGGCCGTGCAGTTCATGCCCGCGATCATCTTCCCCCAACTGTTGCTGTGCGGGCTGTTCGTGAACCGGCACGAGATGGCCAGCGTGCTCTACGGCATCTCAAGCGCGCTGCTGCTGACCAACGCCTACGACGCGCTGGCGCGGCCACCCACCCAGGCTCGCTCGGCGGCCGGATCGCGCTCGACATCGCCGTGATCGTCGGCGCGACGCTGATCGCGCTCGCGCTCGGCGCGCTCACTCTGCGGCGGCGGACTGCGTGAGCGCACGGCCGGCGGCCGGCGCGCTCGAGGGCACCGTGATCACCGGCACCGGCGAACTCTGCAGCAGCTTCTGTCGTCACCGTGCCCAGCGCCTCGTGCAGCCGCGAGTGAGGCTTAGAGCCGAGCACGATCGCGCGAGCGTCGTGGCGGCGGGCGGCGTCGATCAAGGCCGTCGCGGGGTCTTGGTCTGAGAGGTGGGTCTCGAGGTCGATGTCAAACAACGCCTCGTCGCCGTCGAGCAGCAGCTCGTCCAGTATCGCGCGGCCCTCGTCATGGCGCTCACCGGCGGTGCTGAGCGGGCTCGGCGGCATGTGCTGACCCCGGCAGGCGTACACGATCACGAGCTTGCCGCCGCCGGCCAGCTCGCGCGCTGCCCAGCGGGCGGCGTGGCGCGAGCCCTCGCTGCGGTCATAGCCGAGCACCATGCAGGGTCGGGCCGCCCAGCCAACATCGCTGCTTGTGCGTGTCATGTCGGTGTCGTCTCGCGGTCCAGGGCGTCGAGGTAGGGCGCCAGGTACTTGGTGGCGATCTTGCTCGGCGGCGACCAGCTCGGCGTATCGGTCAGCTCCGAGCTGAACCCATGCCCGCCCGTGATCTTCGCCGTCAAATACAACGGCTTACCGCCGGTGAGCAGCATCCCGTGGATCACAGGGTGAAACGGCTTAGGTGTGACAGGCGCTCCAGCGTTTGCTGCGATCGACTGCGCCACCACGTCGGCCTGCTGAGAGCCAACGCCCCCGTGCTTGACCGGAAACTCGGTGCAGTCTCCAGCAGCGTAGACGCCCTCAGCGTCCAGCACGCGCCCGTAGCGGTCCACGCGCAAGAAGCCGTGTTCGCTCAAGGGGATGCCGCGCACGCAAGGGCCGTAGAGCTCAGGCAGCGCAATCACACGATTCACGTGCAGCCGCCGGTCGCCGGGGTTGATGACCACCTCGCCCTCCTCGTGGACTTCAGCGTAGGCGGAGTGGATCGTCTGCACGTTCGACCGCGCAAGCAACTCGGCGACCGCGTTGCTCACGTTCTGCCCGAAGATCGCAAGCGGACTGTCCTCCGGGGTGACGAGCGTGATCGCCACGTCCATGTTCATGTCATACGCGCGGCCGGCGGTCAGCAGCGCAAGCTCATACAGCGGCAGCGGCCATGCCATCCGGCCGGGCGCGACGAACGCGAGGCTCTTGATGTAGCCGGCCTCGACATCCTGGATGATGCCGTGCAGGATCTCGTCCATACGGGCGGCGTCGATCGTGACCGCGTGCCGGTAGCGCGGGGTCGCCTTCGCTCCGAGCGCTAGCACGAGCGCGTCGTACTCCATCTGCTGATCGCCCTTGGTGTGGGCGATCCGGTTATCGGGGTCCACCCACGCCAGCTCGTCGCAGATCAGCCTCGCGCCGGCGTCGCTGATGATCGGCTCGAGCGGGTAGCGGCGGGCCTGTCCCTGCGCGAACGGCTCGCGCACGGTCATCGGGCGGTAGTGGAAGTCGGGGTTGGGTGCGATCACCGTCACGTCGGTCAGCTCAGGTGCGAGGTCGTGCAGCGCCAAGACTGTCTCAAGCGCCGCCACGCCGCCGCCGGCGATCACTACGCGCTGCGGGGTATTGGGGGTCTCTGTGTTCATGCTCAGCACCTTACGGTCGCGTTTTGGCTTTGGTAGTCGAGTAGATCCGTGTTCGTCGTAGGTGGAAACTACGGAGCTGGCACCTTGTTCGCCGGTCGCACTCCCCACACCAGCGCGCGGGCAACATCCAGGCTTGAGAGCACGCCGACCGGGCGGCCCGAGTCGCGGTTGACCACGATCAGGTGCGAGCACTCGTGCTCGGCCATCAGCTGCGCGGCACGCTGAACCTCCTCGCCGCGCTCGATCGTGACGATCTCGGTCGCGGCAATCTCGCCCGCTTCGCCATCCATCCTGCCGGTGGCCGCGGCGCGCATCAGGTCGATGTCGGAGATGACGCCCCACACGAACCGCTCGCTGTGATGGGGGCCACGCGCGAGGCCATCTACGACCACGCAGTGGACGGTGTTCTCGGCCATCAGCGATGTGACCTCGGTCAGCGGTGTCTGTGGCGGACAGTCGATGATCCCTGGGTTCATCACATCAACGACAGCTATTTCACTGAAATGGGCTGGCAACGACATCCGGTCCTCCTTATGAGTGAGCTTGGTGTGAGGTTGAGGCTCCCACCAGGCGCGCGCTGCTACATCCGCAGGAGCCGCTCGCAGCAGGTGCGGGTTTCCTCGGATGCCCGTCGGTAGCGCGACGGGCCTCTACGGCCAGAAGCAGGCCGCGTGGTAGCACTTGACGGCCCGCAGATCCCTACCCTGCTCGGTGGAGGGCGAGGTGTTGCGTGGCTTGCCGTCCTCGATGACAGTCATCGGCTCATAGGCGCCGACCACATCGCCGCAGCGCGCGCAACGCGGCTTCTCTGGTATCGGGTCGGGTCTCTCAGGAGGGCTCAGGGGCTGGGGCATAACGCGCTCGGACGGCGCCCTTCGGTCTGATCGACGCCGACGCTGAGCGTAGGTCGCCGGCGGCCTGCTCTATCGGGGGATTCCCGCAGTCCAGTGGGGCGGACTACGGCTAATCTCTGCCCAAGATGACCGAGGATTCCGATGAGCGATGGCATCGACAGCTGCTCGACGTGGGGCAGACGCTTGTCACCGAGCTCGACCAGCAGGCTGTGCTCGATCGTGTCCTTGAGGCTGCAAGGGAGATCACCGGAGCGCGCTATGCCGCGATCGGCGTTCTCAACGAGGATCGCTCTGAGCTCGAGCAGTTCCTGACCGTTGGAATCGACGAGGCGACCCGCCGCTCGATCGGGGCTCTGCCGCGCGGCCGCGGGGTGCTCGGGACACTGATCGAACACCCCGAGCCGCTACGCCTGGCCGATGTCGGCCAGCACCCCTCAAGCTACGGGTTCCCAGCAGGGCATCCACCCATGCGCTCTTTTCTTGGCGTGCCCGTCCTCGTTCGCGGGCAGGCATGGGGCAACCTGTACCTCGCCGACAAGCAGGACGGCGAGTTCACCGAGACCGACGAACAGGCCGTCGTGATGCTCGCACGGTGGGCAGCCGTGGCGATCGAGAACGCCCGGCTGTATGAGGTCAGCGAGCGGCGCCGCCACGAGCTCGAGAAGGCGATCCGCGGGCTTGAGGCCACGCGCGACATCGCCATCGCGGTCGGCGGGGAGGTATCGCTCGGGCGCGTGCTTGAACTGATCGTCAAGCGGGGCCGCGCGCTCGTCGGCGCCCGCAGCCTCGTGATCATGCTGCGCGAGGCAGAGGAGCTGGTAGTGCACTCAAGCGCCGGGCACGCCGAGGACATGCGAGGGGTCCGCCTGCCGGTCGCCGGCTCGACCTCCGGGCAGGTACTCAGGCGCGGTCAGCCCGAGCGGATCACAGACGTAGCCGCCCGCCTGCGGATCGCCCCACGCGAGTTCGGGGTGCCCGACGCGCAGACCGCGCTACTGGTGCCGATGGTTCATCGCGGCGAGGCGCTCGGCATCCTCGCCGCCTTCGATCACGGCGCAGACCAAGACGCCTTCAGCGAGGACGACGAGCAGATGCTGCGCACGTTCGCGCTCAGCGCCGCAACGGCGGTGGCGCTCGCGCAGAGCGTGCAGGCCGACCGGCTGCGCAGCTCGCTGGCCGCCGCCGACGCCGAGCGGCGCCGCTGGGCGCGGGAGCTGCACGACGAGACGCTGCAGAGCCTCGGAGGGCTACGGCTACTGGTCGCCACGGTACTTGCCCAGGCTGACCTCAACCAGACACGGGGCGCGATCGAGGAAGCAGCCGAGCACATCGAACAGGAGATCGAAAACCTCCGCGCGATCATCACCGAGCTGCGACCCGCCGCGCTGGACGAGCTCGGTCTCAGAGCAGCGATCGAGGCGCTGCTCGACCGCCACCGCGAGCAGAGCGGAGCCACCATCGACAGCGACCTCGACCTACCCGCCCGCGCCGCCGACCACGAGAACATTGACGGGGAGATGCAGACCACCGTCTACCGGCTGCTGCAGGAGGCGCTCACGAACATCACCAAGCACGCCCGCGCCAACACCGTCCGCGTAGTGCTCAAACAGGGCGAGGGCGAACTGTCGATCGAAGTGCAGGACGACGGTCAAGGGTTCGACACCAGCGCTCAGAGCAGCGGCTTCGGGCTGGAAGGGATGCACGAGCGAGTCGGCCTCGCCGGGGGGACGCTCAACATCAGCTCGGATGCCAATGGCACGCTCTTGGCAGCACGTCTACCGCTTCGCGCCGCTGCCGGAATCTCAGGTGCTCAGCAGGCCGCGTCGTAGCGCGTAGCGCACCAGCTCCGCGCGGGTGCGGACCCCGAGCTTGCTGTGGATGTGCGCCCGGTGGGTCTCGATCGTGCGGGGCGAGACATGCAGTTTGCGGGCGATCTCCACGGTGGTGTAGCCGAGCACGATCAGCCTGAGCACTTCGACCTCGCGCACCGTCAAATCCTCGCCGGTCAGCGAGCGGTGAAGCGCAGCCAGGCGAGCGGCGACGCTCGGGCTCAGATATTCCTCGCCGCGGGCCGCGGCACGCACGGCCTCGAGCAGGTCGGTATCGGCGCGATCCTTCCACACGAACCCGAGCGCGCCGGCTGTAATCGCACGCTGCGCGAAGGCGGGGTTCTCCTCCATCGTGACGACCACGATCTGCGTGTCAGGGACGCGCTCCCGCAACTGGCTGATCGTATGCAGGCTCGACATGCCGGACATACCCAGGTCGAGCACCAGCACGTGCGGCTGCTGGCCATGAACGTGGTGAGCGGCGCCCGTCAGGTCGTCGGCTTCGGCGACCACCTCGATGTTCTGCTCGCTCTCCAGCAGCCGTCGCAGGCTGCGGCGCATCAAGGCGTGATCGTCGGCCACCACGACCCGGATCGGGGCAGTCGCCGACGCCGACGCCACATCCACAGAGGCAGTGGGAGCCAGCTGCAAGTGTCCAGACATGCCCCGACCCTATGTGCTCGCTGGCGCCGTGCCCACCGGGGAAACGCCCTCACGTCCGGCGGGAAAGCACGGACTAGAGACAGTGCTACAAGCACACCGGCCGTCCTTGCGTAGAGCGATCTGCCGGTCGACAGCGCGCGTCAGCGCCGCCGTCTGTACCTCAACGCTCTGCTCGCAGTCGACCGCGAGCACGCACTCCTCGGGTAGCTCATCCAACGCCTGGAAACGATCAAACTGCGCAGCGACAACCTCGGGCGTAGCGTCTGAGACCCGCTCGGGGCTCTGCGTCCGACTGGTCGCCCGCGCGAGCGCCGTCTCTAGTGTCACCTGGCACTGGACGGCCAGGAAGCTCACACCGTCGCGGCGCAGCAGAGCAAAGAGCGCTGCACGCTCGCGGCGCGTGTGGCAGGTGGCATCGACAATCACGCCACCACGGCCCTCCAGGCGTGCGAGCGCCTCGCGGGCCAACGACAGGTACACCGCTCGGGTGAAGTCCTCGGTGTAGTGCTCGGGTCTCGCGCGCTCGCTGAGTGCCACCCCCGCGAGACGCTTTCGCAGCACATCTGAGGAGACGATCGGCAGCCGTGAGCGACGCGCGAGCGCAGCGGCCAGCGTCGACTTGCCGCTCGCCGCCGGCCCACAGACCATGATCACGACAGGGCCGCGAGCCCGCCAGCACAACCGCTGCGCCAACCCCCACAGACGCTCCGCCCGTGCCCGCTCCCGGCGACGAAGCGCGCCGTGATGGGTGCCGGCCGCGATCAACGCGACCTTGGCGCGCACGAGCGCCCAATAGGCGCCATAAAACGCGCGTAGCTGGGCGCTGCCCGGATCGCCGCCCGCGTGACGGTAGGCGCGCGCCAGCTCCTGCGCGGCCCAGCGCCGGCAGTGAGCTTCCAGGTCCATCGCAAGGAACGCCAGATCGCGCGCAACGTCCATCTGGCGCAGCGCCGGGTCAAACTCGATCCGGTCAACGACACGAATCGGTGGGCCGAGCAGCACGTGCTCGCAGCGCAAGTCCCCGTGCCCGTCGCGCACGAGCCCCCGCTGCACGCGCAGCTCAAGCTCACGGGCGTGAGCGTCCACGAACGCCTCGCCGAAGGCGAGCATCGTCTCAACCCGCCAACAGCCAGGCAACGGCAGGCGTTCGACCTCCTGCAGGTTCACCACCCAACTGTCCAGCACGTGCTCTGGACCGCCCGCCCCAAGCGCAGGTGAGCGCTGGTGAAAATCCGCCAGGCGCCCAGCGACCTGCTGGATATGCGTGCGGGTCAGGGAACGTGCGTGGATCGCTCCCAGCAGCGTGTACGTCTCCTCGAAGCGGCGCATCACGACCGCGTACTCCACCGCGCCGGGAGTCTCCTCAGAGGCGAAGTGAAACCCTCCGGGGCCGCTGACGATCGCCCGCACCCCGAGATAGACACCAGGCGCCAGCTCGCGGTTGACCCGCACCTCCTCGCAGCAGGCGGCGTGCCGGCGCGCGAGCGTGCCGTAGTCCAGAAAGGCGAGCCGCACAGGCTTCTTGATCTTGTAGGCACGCTCGCCAGCCAAGAACACCCACGAGGCATGAGTCTCGTGCACCTGCACCGCCGGGCGCCCTGGATACATCGCCGGATCACCCAGCGCTTGCACGACCGAGAAGCTGGCCGCTGCGTCGCGCTCAACGCCAGCGGCCTGCTCGAGGTGGCGCACGGTGCTCATACGCCAAGCGCTGCTATCAGTCGGCGGCGACGCTCGCCGACGCGCCTTCAAGGCTGGTTGGCTCGCCTGCGCCCGGCTCGCAGCCGCGTGGCATCACCAGCACCGGACAGTGAGCCTCGCGCATCACCGCCGCCGAGACGCTGCCCAACAGCGCGTGGCGCACCGGCCCATAGGCGCGCGAGCCGAGCACGAGCAGATCCAGCTCGCGCGACTGCTCGACCAGCACATCTGCGGGGTCGCCCTCGATGGTCTGCGTCTGAACTGGCACGGCGCCCCATGCACCATGCGCTCCATCAGACCGACGTGCAGATGTCCGGCGATCCCCTCGCGCGCCGCGCCGAGCACGATCAGCTGCGCGTTCTCATAGCTGGCCATGCTGTGCAGAGCGTGGATCGGCCACGACGAGCTGCTCCAGTGATAGGTCGCCTGCGCCAGCACCTCGCTATCCGGCACGAGCGCCCGCAACTCCTTACGAATACCCTCCTCGGCCGCCTGCGCGGGCGCAGAGGAAAGCAGCGGGCTGTAGGGGTAGACGATCGTCACGTCGCTGCCCAGCGCAGCCACGATCTGCCCGCACAGCTTCACCGCGTCGTGCCCAGCCTCGTCGCCCGAGTAGCCCATTACGATCTTCTCCAACACGGCCAGGCTCCTTTCACGCAGCTCGCTTTGTCCAATACCTAGTCTGGAAGGTAAAGGCGAACGAGAATCACCTCCATCGGTAGTCCACTGCGTCCGTTACACGGCATTCCACGGACCCCCCCAGAGACATCCGTGGTGGTGCGGTGCTCCCGCCGACACGTCAGGGAAAACCCCGGATGCCCAGCCCACGCGAACACCAGATCCTTGCTGCATGTCCGTGATCGCCCTTGAACCCAACCCGCCAGCAACCGTTCCACAGCAAGGCTCGCCCGACCCAGCAATCCATGCAGAAGCGCTCTCCAAGCGCTACAGGACCACCCTCGCGCTGGATGCGCTCGACCTGACCGTCGGCAGGGGAGAGGTGTATGGGTATCTCGGCCCCAACGGGTCGGGCAAGACCACCACGATCCGGCTACTGCTCGGGCTACACCGGCCCAGCGCAGGACGGGCACACCTGTTCGGCCACGACGCCTGGCGCGACCCGGTGGCCGCGCATCGCCATGTCGCATACGTCGCAGGCGAGCCGTTCCTCTGGCCGGGACTGACGAGCGCCGAGACGTTCGAGTTCCTCGCGCGGCTGCACGGCGGCGTCGACGCCGCCTACCGCGAGATGCTCATAGAACGCTTCCAGCTTGACCCGCACAAGAAGATCAGGGCGCTATCGAAGGGCAACCGCCAGAAGGTGCAGTTGATCGCGGCACTCGCCAGCCGCGCTGAGCTGCTGCTGTTGGACGAGCCCACGAGTGGTCTTGACCCGTTGATGGAGGTTGCGTTCCGCGACTGCGTAAAGGAAGCCAAGGAGCGCGGGCAGACCATTTTCCTCTCCTCGCACATCCTCAGCGAGGTGGAGGCCCTATGCGACCGCGTAGGCATCCTGCGCGAGGGCAAGCTCGTAGACGAGGGCACCCTGCAGGAGCTGCGCCACCTCGCCGCACAGACAGTCGAGGTCACGTTCACCGGCCAGGCGCCCACGCTCCCACCGCTGCCAGGCGTGCAGGTCCAAAGAGCAGGGCCGAACGCGCTGCGCTTTGAGGTCTCAGGCAGCGTCGGCCCGTTGATCGCGGCGCTCGCCGAGCATCCGGTGGCCACGCTGACCAGCCGCGAGCCTTCACTCGAGGAGATATTCATTCACCACTACGACGGTTCCAAGGACCGTGGCGGCGAATAGCAGAGCGCTCGTGCGCAGTCTGCCGCGAGCGGCACCCGCCGGTCGCGCGCCTGTGCTTGCGTTGGCGCGGCGGGCGTTCCGTGACGCGCGTGTGCGCACGATCTCCTTCGTGTACCTGTTCGCGCTCTACGCCTACATCCAGCCGATCGGCTACCGCGACGGGTTCCCCACGCTCGCCGAGCGTGTCGGGTTTGCCCACAGCTTCTCGAACAACAAGGCGGTGCGCCTGTTCTACGGCGAACCGCACAACCTGTTGAGCGTGAGCGGCTACACCGCATGGCGGGTCGGCGGGACGCTTGCGATCTTCGCCGCGATCTTCGGCTTGTTCGCCGCCGTGAGAGCGTTGCGCACCGAGGAGGACGCGGGCCGCCAGGAGCTCGTGCTCGCTGGGATCGTCGCGCGGCGCACGGCGTACCTGTCCTCGATCGCCGCGATAGCGGCGGGCACCGTGCTGTTGTGGGTCGGTGAGTCGGCGGGGTTCATCGTGGCCGGGCTGCCGGCCGGCGGCTCGATGTATCTCGCGCTGGCCACGGTGTCGATCGTGCCGGTGTGCGCGGGCGTGGGCGCGCTGGCGAGCCAGCTTGCGCCGACACGGAGGATGGCGCTGGAGCTGGGCGGCGCGGTCCTCGGCGTGTGGTTTCTGCTGCGCGTGATCGCCGACACCGCCAGCGGCGTGACCTGGCTGCGCTGGTTGACGCCGCTTGGATGGGCCGAGCAGCTGCGCCCGTTCGCCGGCGCAAAGCCGCTCGTGCTCGTCCTCCCGGTTGCCAGTGCCGCACTGTTGCTCTGGCTCGCGGCACGGATCAACGCCAGCCGTGACATCGGCACCGGGGTCCTGCCCGCACGCGACAGTGCCGAGCCGCGCCTTGGGCTGCTGTCCTCGCCGATGGCGCAGGCGCTGCGCTCTGAGCGCAGCAGCCTGATCGTGTGGCTCTCCAGTGTCGGCGCGTTCGCATACATCCTCGGCGTGGTCGCCAAGAGCAGCTCCTCCGCCGGGATCTCCAAGAACCTCAACCGTGAGCTCGGCAAGCTCGGCACCGGCTCGATCGTCACACCCACCGGGTATCTCGGCTTCACGTTCATCTTCTTCGTCCTGGTCATCAGCGTGTTCGCGTGCGCGCAGATTGGCATGGCACGCCACGAGGAGGCGGAGCAACGATTGGAGACGTTGCTCTCGCTCCCGGTCGCTCGCCGTCGCTGGCTCGGCGGGCGCATGGCACTCGCGGCGTGTGCCGCCGTCGCGATCTCCCTGACGGCGGGGCTGCTGGCGTGGGTCGGCGCCGAGTCCGGTGGGGTCAGCCTCTCGCTCGTCAAGATGATCGAGGCTGGCGCGAACTGCCTGCCCGTCGCATTGTTGTTTCTTGGGGTCGCGGCGCTTGCCTACGCGATCGTGCCGCGAGCAAGCTCCGCGATCGCATACGGGTTGCTGACCGTCGTGTTCCTGTGGGATCTCGTCGGGTCGCTGCTCGGCGTCCCGAAATGGCTCGTCGAACTGACTCCGTTCACGCACGTCGGGCTGGTGCCCGCGCAGCCTTTCCGTATCGGTGACGCCGCGATCATGCTCGCCATCGCTGCGGCCTGCGCGCTTGCGGCAGCATGGGTTTTCGCCCGACGCGACCTGACAGGCGCGTGAGGAGGATGAGCCCGTGTTGCAGAAGGTAGCCGTCGGGCGTTGGTCGCTGGATGCCTATGAGGGCATCGCGCCGGCCCCGATCCTCGAGGAGCTGCGCGAGCACGCACGCGCACTGCGGGGCGCGCGCATCCTGCACGTCAACGCCACCCCATACGGCGGCGGCGTCTCAGAGTTGCTGCGCTCGTGCGTGCCGTTGCTGCGCGACCTCGGCCTGACGGTCGACTGGAAGGTGATCGGCGGCGATCAGGACTTCTTTCACGCCACCAAGGCGCTGCACAACGCGCTGCAGGGAGACCCGCACGCTCTCACCGTGGATGAGCAGAACGCTTACCGCAGGTGCATCGAGGAGAACGCCGCCACCTTGGATGGCGGCTATGACTTCATCGTCATCCATGACCCGCAGCCCGCGGGGCTGCTGCGCGCGCACGGCAAGAGGGACGCGCGCTGGGTGTGGCGCTGTCATATCGACACCAGCGAGCCCAACCCTGACGCCTGGCGGTTCCTCGCCCCGTACCTGGAGGGCTTTGATGCCGCGGTGTTCACGATGCGCGAGTTCGCGCCGCCCGACCTGCCCGTGGGGCGGGTGGAGGTGATCGCGCCGGCGATCGACCCGCTGAGCCCCAAGAACATCGACCTCGACCCGCTCCTCGCCAGCCAGATCCTCGACTGGATCGGCATGGAGATCCCAGGCAGGCTGATAACGCAGGTCTCGCGTTTTGACCAGTGGAAGGACCCGCTCGGCGTGATCGACGCCTACCGGCTCGTGCGCGAGCAGGTTCCAGACCTGCAGCTCGCGCTCGTCGGGTCGATGGCGCTCGATGACCCCGAGGGCTGGGATGTCTACCGGCAGGTTTCAGACGCCGCCAACCACGACCCGCTGATCCACGTCTACACCAACCTCACCGGCGTCGGCAACGTCGAGGTCAACGCGTTCCAGCGGCTCTCGGAGGTGGTCGTGCAGAAGTCGATCCGCGAGGGCTTCGGGCTCGTCGTCTCGGAGTCGCTGTGGAAGGGCACGCCCGTGGTGGCCGGTCATGCCGGTGGCATCCCGCTGCAGGTCCCCGAGGGCGTCGGCGGCCTGCTCGTCGGGAGCACCGAGGAGTGCGCGCAGGCGCTGCTCAAGCTGCTCGACGATCAGCAGTTGCGCGATCGCCTCGGCCAGAGTGGACGCGAGCACGTGCGCGAGCACTTCCTGCTGCCAAGACTGCTGATGGAGGAGCTGCGGCTACTCGCAACGCTCGACTCCGCGGGCGGCGGCCCGCCCTGACCGGGGGAGAAAAACAAGTGCCCCTGCCTGCTGATACGGCCGATCGCGGGTCCACCGCGCCCTCGGTCGAGTTCGACGCGACCGAGAGCGCTGAGCTGCTGCTGCGCGACCTGCGCAGCTCGCGCACGGGCCTCTCCACGAGCGAGGCGCAGCGACGGCTGCTGCAGTACGGCCCCAACGAGCTGCGCCGCCGCGGCGGGGTGAAGTGGCCGGGCGAGCTCGCGCGTCAGCTGACCCACCCGTTGGCGCTTTTGCTGTGGCTGGCCGCGGCCCTGTCATTCGCCGTGGGCAGCCAAACGATCGCGGTCGCAGTGCTGCTCGTGATCCTGCTCAACGCGCTGTTCGCGTTCATCCAGGAGATGCAGGCAGAGCGCGCCGTGGAGGCCCTGGCGCAGTTCCTACCCCAGCACGTCACCGTCTTGCGCGACGGAGCACCAGCCTCCATCCTGGCCGCCGACCTTGTGTCGGGCGACATCGTGCTGGTCGAGGAGGGCGACCGCATCGCCGCCGACATGCGCCTGATCTCCGGTGGCGTGGAGGTCGACATCTCGACGCTCACCGGCGAGTCCGCGCCGGTGCTGCGCTCCGCCGAGCTGATCGACACCGGCGTCCCGCGGATACAGGCGCGGGACCTGCTGTTCAGCGGCACGAGCGCCACCGGCGGAGAGGCCCAGGGCCTCGTGTTCGCCACCGGGATGCACACCGAGCTGGGCAGGATCGCCGCGCTCTCAGAGCGAGTCAAGGAGGAGCCGAGCCCGCTTGAGCGCCAGGTTCGCAAGGTCGCCTGGCTGATCGCCGGAATCGCCATTGCGATGGCCGTCGCCTTCGTCCCGGTCGCAATCTTCGGAGCCGGCCTGTCCTTCACCAACAGCGTCGTTTTCGCCGTTGGCCTGCTGGCCGGCAACGTGCCCGAGGGACTGCTGCCGGTCATCACGCTCGCGCTCGCGGTCGCGGTGCGCCTCCTCGCCCGCCGCGGCGCGCTCGTCAAGCGCCTCAGCGCCGTGGAGACCCTCGGCTCCACCGACGTGATCTGCACCGATAAGACCGGCACCCTGACCCAGAACCAGATGCGGCCCGTCGCGGCCTGGACGCTCGCAAACGAAATCCCGCTCGACCCCGACCGGACATCAGGCCGCCCGCAGAGTGG